>CAZBDF010000343.1:0-5648 GCA_964490385.1 uncultured Lentimicrobiaceae bacterium
ACTCTTCTGAACCAAAATCAGACGTGTTGCCAGTTACACCATCGGGCATCCTTCCCTCATAAGGGACGGCAAAAATAATACTCTTTTTTTAAATCCAACTAAAAACCCTAAAAAAATTTTAACGGCTTATCCCATTATCAAAATAATATTGGCCGACTGCTTGAATTTGAGAAGGTAAACACTTGGGGAAACTATTTCTTTGGGGGCATTATTTTTATCACCTCTAAAGTAAATTGTGTATTTTCGCCGCGCCATTTTACTCATTCCTAAAATATTGATTGAATGAAAAACTTTCAGAAGCTTAACATCCTGACTGGATGGGCTGTTTGGTTAATAGCAACAGTTGTTTATTTAATAACTGTCGAACCCACTGCCAGTTGGTGGGACTGTGGCGAATACATTGCTACGGCGTACAAACTTCAGGTTGGACACCCTCCGGGAGCACCTTTCTTTCAGATTGTTGGCCGCATATTTACCTTGTTTACCTTTGGCGATGTAAGCAAAGTGGCACTGATGATTAACATCATGTCGGCACTGGCAAGCAGTTTTACCATCCTGTTTCTTTTTTGGAGTATCACCATCCTGGCCCGCAAGGCTGTACTCATTAAAGGTGAGGTGACAAGTGCAAAAGGTATTGCTGTATTAGGCAGTGGTATTGTTGGTGCTTTGGCATATACTTTCAGCGACTCTTTCTGGTTCTCTGCTTTAGAAGGTGAGGTTTATGCTATGTCGTCATTTTTTAGTGCCTTTGTGTTTTGGGCTATTTTACGATGGGAGGCTGTGGCCGACGAAAAACACTCAGCCAGGTGGCTAATCCTTATTGCGTACATGGTTGGCCTTTCTGTTGGTGTACACATGCTAAATTTGCTTACAATTCCTGCAATGTGCTTTATATATTACTTCAAAAAGGTTGAGCCTAACCTTAAGAAAAATCCCCTCAATAAAAACTGGTTTTTTTGGTTGTTAATTATTCCTACACTTGGAATTCTATTATATGGGATTGCTCGTTTAATTGTTCCTAAGAAATATAGAGCAAATTTTGATGGATTATTGTTTACTGGTTTAATTTCAATATTGCTAGTGGCAATTATTATGTTAGTGATCATTCCCGAAATTGCCAGTTTATTTGCTTCCACTGAAATTCTATTTGTTAATTCATTAAAAATGCCCTTCAATTCGGGAACCATTTTTCTTGCTATACTTTTCCTCTCCACGATTTATTTTGCAATAAAAGCAACTACCAAAGACAACAAACAGGTTAACCTGATAGCTTTGGTACTGTTAGGGGTTTTCTTCCTGCTGATACTTGCCGAAAGTAACTCTGCCGGAAGTTTCATTAAACGATTGGCATTCGGAGGGGTCATAGGATTTATGATTTACCATTTCAGGAACAAAAAGGCCCAGCTAAACAATGTAGTCTTAAGCCTTACTTTTATTCTTTTAGGATATTCTTCGTTTTTACTCATCGTAATACGTGCCAATACAAATACACCGATTAACGAAAACAGCCCCGAAGATGCTGTGAGCTTGCTTTCGTATTTAAACCGTGAGCAATATGGCGACTGGCCGATAGCTTATGGACAATATTACAACTCGCCTGTTTCTGACTATGGCAACGGGAACCCAATTTACATTAAAGATGATAAAAAGGGAGAATATGTAATTGCTGACGACCGCACAAGTACAGTACCCGTTTACGATACAGATTTTACCACGCTATTCCCAAGAATGTGGAGTAACCAGAAACCGATACACATCAGGGAATACAAACGCTGGGGTGAAATTAAAGGTACAGCTCAAAACCATATCAAACCCGATGGCACCTCAGAGACCATTGTAAAACCGACCTTTGGTGAAAACCTGAAATACTTCTTTAAGTACCAGGTTGGGTTTATGTATTTCAGGTATTTTATGTGGAATTTTAGCGGCAGGCAAAACGATATTCAGGGACATGGAGAGATTGAAAACGGAAACTGGATCACAGGTTTCGATTCGATAGATTCAATGCGACTGGGAAATCAGTCAAATTTGCCCCCTTCCATGCAGAATTGGGCGAACAACAAATTCTTTCTCCTGCCACTCATACTGGGCTTAGTTGGCTTGTTTTTTCAATTGAACAGGGATTACAGAAATACCATTGTGGTTGGCCTGCTGTTTTTAATGACCGGCGCGGCCATCATCATCTATCTTAACCAATATCCCTATCAACCCAGGGAGAGGGATTATGCCTATGCCGGCTCCACCTATGCCTTCGCCATATGGATTGGGCTGGGTGTAATGGGCCTATTTAATATTTTAAACAAAGTGTTAAATCCCAAAATATCAGCTGTGGCTATTACTGCCATATGCCTTGTAGCTGTTCCCGGAATCATGGCCGAGCAGGGCTGGGACGACCATAACCGTTCAAATAAATATGCTGCCCTGGATTTTGCTACAAACTACCTCGAATCATGCGAGCCAAATGCCATTTTGTTTACCAATGGCGATAACGACACTTTCCCCTTGTGGTATGCCCAGGAGGTGGAAGGAATACGTACTGATGTGAGGGTGGTAAACTATATGCTGGCTTCGGGCGAATGGTATATTCATCAGATGATGCGGAAGATTTATGATTCTGAGAAACTTCCGTTTACCTTAAGCTATGCTGATTACGAAAAGGGGTCTAATAATTATGTTCCATTTTTTGACCGGTTAAAAGGATACTCTGAATTACAGGAAGTGGTTAGTTTTATTGCCAGCGATGATAGCCGATCGAAACTGCCATTGCAGGATGGATCCCAGGTAAATTATGCACCTACCAAAAACTTAAGCCTTAAAATCAATAAAGATGAGTTGATCGCAAAAGGCCTGGTTCCAAAAGATATGCAAGATAGAATTGTAGATGAGATTAAGTGGACCGTGGGTCAGAACTACCTCTATAAAAATGACCTGATGCTTCTTGACCTGGTGGCTTCAAATAATTGGGAAAGACCTATCTATTTCACCAGCCCATCAGCCATCGAAAAAGTTCTGAATGTAGCAGAGTATTGTCATCTTGAAGGTGTAGTTTACCGATTTTTGCCTGTTAAATCCAGCCATTATTTAAAAGGCCTGGGTGGCATTAACACAACTGAAACCTACGACCTACTTGTAAATAAAGCCAAGTGGGGCAACCTGAACGAACCGGGTGTTTACATTGATCCCGAAAGCCGCAGGAACTCCATTATGCCCAAGCAAAACTATTTCAGGTTGGCACAGGCATTGGTTGATGAAAATAAGAACGATTCGGCCGTTGCTGCGCTTGATACCTGCCAGAAATACTTCCCCAACGATAAAATTACTTACGATATTTATACATTGCCACTTGTGGAAACATACTATGATGCGGGAGCTTTTGAAAAAGGTAATGAAGCAGCTGAAGTCATGGCAACTAACTTTCAGCAGGATCTTCAATATTATGGCTCACTCGACAATCATTTCAAAAAATACTACGAACAAGAAACCCAAAGGGCTTTTGCTGTTATACAACAGTTATCGATGCTGGCCAAACGGTACAAGCAGGATGGCACTGGTGCAAAGCTGGACGAAATGATGAATAATGAGTTATTGAATTTCGAATAAACGACACACACAACTGACACAAATAACAAAACGCTGGTGAAAACTTCATCAGCGTTTTTTTTGTCAGGATTCAGATGATTCAGATGTAGTGAATATAAATCCGTCCAATCAGCGGAATCCGCATTCTAAATTCTTAAGCGTGATATAAAATCTCTAAATCTTGTTTTCAGAATGAAGGAGATACTCTGGATGGAAGGTGTCACTAAAATAACAAATAATGACGCAGATCGCACGGATGAAACGGATAAAATCCGCTCAACCAGCGACATCCGCGTCTCTAATTCTTAGCTGCAACAATAAATCGCCAAAACATGGTTAGAAATAATAAAGGTGATTTGGATGGTGATACCACTCAAACAAAAAATACTGACGCGGATGGCGCGGATGAAACGGATAAAAATCAATCCAGCAAATAGAAAACCGCATCTGGAATTTTCTTATCTTTATTGAAATTTTTACTAACCTGAAAACATTTGATTATGGAAAATCTTAAACATTCAGAAATAACAGGAAAAGTAATTAAAGCATTTTATAAAGTTTACAACACGCTTGGATATGGATTCCTGGAAAAGGTGTATGAAAATGCTATGCTTATTGAACTCAAAAAAATGGGGCTTAAATGTTCCAATCAATTGCCAGTAATAGTTTATTACGATGACTTGATCGTTGGTGATTTTGTGGCCGACATTTTAGTGGAAGAATTAGTAATCGTAGAACTCAAGGCTATTGAAGCATTGGCCTCAATTCATGAAACAAAACTGGTAAATTATCTTAAAGCAACTGAATTGGAAGTCGGCTTATTGTTAAACTTCGGGCCTAAACCAGTATTTAAACGACGGATACTAACACAAGAATACCTTAGGAAACAATTTGAGGAAAACGAGATGATCGATATTTAAGGCTACAAACATTTTGGGCTATAATAGACAACCTTTCTGGTTTATACCACGTAATTAAAATCCGTTCAATCAGCGAAATCCGCGTCCAAAAATCTTAAGCGTGATGTGAAATATCTAAATTCTGTTTTCAGAATGAAGGAAATACTCTGGATGGAAAGTATCGCTAAAATAAAAAATAATGAAGCGGATGTAGCGGATAAAACCCGTCCAACCAGAGAAATCCGCGTATTTAATTCCAGGCCATATCAATACATCGCTAAAACATGGTTAGAAATACTAAATGTGATTTGGACGGTGATACCACTCAAACGAATAATAATGACACAGATCACGCGGATGAAACGGATAAAATCCGTCTAGACAGCGAAATCCGCGTCCTAAAACCTCAACCAATAACAAAAAATCACTAAATATTATGACTTAGGTTTTTCGAAACACAAGATATAAACCAAGCAACACAAACGGAATACTCAACCACTGCCCCATATTTAGCACCATATCGGCTTCGAAGCCTACTTGTGGTACCTTTACAAATTCAATAAAAAACCTTACTGTGAAAAGCAGGATCAGGAACATCCCAAAAATAAACCCCGGCCTGGGTTTGCCATCGGTTTTCCAGTAGTACCAATACAAGTATCCAAAAATAGCGAGGTAGCTCAAGGCCTCATAAATTTGGGTAGGATGCCGTGGGATATTGTCGATTTGCACAAAAATGAATGCCCATGGAACAGCAGTTTCAATTCCAAAAATCTCAGAGTTCATCAGGTTGCCCATCCTGATAAAGAAACCTGCCAGGGCAACAACAATCACAATCCTGTCAACCACCCACAAATAGGGTTTCTTGTTTTTTCGTGAGAAGAGGTACAATGCTACCAGGATACCAATTGCCGCGCCATGAGATGCCAGGCCTCCATTCCATATTTTCAATATTTCCAAAGGATTGCCCATGTAGTACGCCGGTTCATAAAAAAGCACATGCCCCAAGCGTGCACCAATTACCGTTGAAACGATCATATAGGTTGCAAGTTGGTCGAGCAGCTTGATAGGCAATTTTTCATGCTTAAAAATCCGTTGCATGATCAGGTAACCAAAAAAGAAACCACTGGCAAACAGCAGTCCGTACCACCTGACCGGTAGCCATGTTCCGGG
>CAZBDF010000344.1:0-5642 GCA_964490385.1 uncultured Lentimicrobiaceae bacterium
CCCCTCAAGGGGGAGTTAGAGGGGGTCTATGCTAGCGGCAATTTGAGTTGATAGTAAGTAGCTAAATAATTACAAGAATTTTATAATGATTGTTGGAACGACTTTCCAGCTTTCGCAGAACCTGGAAACGTCAAATCCAAAACTATCGAATCAAAGACCAGAAACCAGCAACCAGCAACATTTTCAAAAACAGAGCGTGTAAATTTTAATTTCGGAAAGCGGATAAACAAGAAAGAACATGAACCTTAAAATACTCAAGCTACATAATTTTAAAAACTACAAAACAGCTGAACTTACGTTTTCGCCCAAGGTGAATTGTTTTATTGGCGATAATGCCGCCGGCAAAACAAATATCCTGGATGCCATTTATTACCTGTCGTTTTGCAAAAGTTATTTCAATGCCATCGATTCACAGAACATAAACCACGAAGAGGAGTATTTTTCGGTGTTGGGAAAATACCAGGTGAATGGCGATAAATCTGAAACCATTCAATGTGTCCAAAAGCGCAACCATAAAAAAAGTTTCAAGCTGAATAAAAAGGAGTACGACCGCCTGGCAGACCATATCGGGCAGTTTCCTCTGGTGATGATTTCGCCCTACGACCGTGACCTGATCAATGAAGGCAGCGATGTCAGGCGTAAGTTTATAGACGGCGTGATCTCCCAGTTTGACAAATTTTACCTCGACGACCTTATTAATTACAACAGGGTTTTAACGCAGCGAAATGCGCTGCTAAAACAATTTGCTGAAAAGCGGACTTTCGATGGCGATATGCTTGAGATTTTGAATAGCCAATTGATTCAACTTGCCATGCAGATTTTCCCGAAACGCAAAGAATTCCTTAAAAACTATATCCCGATATTCAATAAATATTTCCAGATGGTTTCGGGTGGAAAGGAAGATGTAAGTATTTCGTATGATTCGCAATTGGACAAGCATGGAATGGAAGAATTGCTGGCCGTTTCACTCGACAGGGACAGGGCTGTACGCTACACCACGGCAGGCATCCACAAAGATGACCTGACATTTCTTATCCAGGGTTACCCTGTGAAGAAATTTGGATCGCAGGGGCAGCAAAAATCCTTTATCATCGCCATAAGGTTGGCACAATACGAATACATCAAAAACCTGAAGGGCTACAAACCGGTGATGCTGCTGGATGATATTTTTGATAAGCTGGACGACAAGCGGGTGGAACAACTGATCAAGCTTACCAGCGACGACAACCTGGGACAGGTATTTATAACTGACACACAACGCGAACGCATCGAACATATGTTACAGGAAATCGACATCGACCACAAGATTTTTGAAATCAGAAATGGTGAAGCGTTTGAAATAAAAGATGATGAGATAAATTAGGAAAGTCAACAGTGAGCAGTCATATTAGCAAATTAACTGACTATTTTCCATTTTTGTCAATCACAATGTTTGTCGGATAGCCCGATATTTGGATGTTTGGGCTAAAGCCCGAATGGAGCTGTCTATTATAAAATCCTCGGGCTGAAGCCCGAGGCAATTCATGATCTCCAAGGCAATTCATGCTCCAGACTTATGAACTGCTCCGGGCTTTAGCCCGGAGATTTATGAATATCTGATAGTTGCCATAAGATTTTAGAATTGTAATATTTTATAAAATGGCTTTCCGGATTTTCAACAACTTCTCCAACAGTCCTTCCAACAAATCCAACTTCAACATATTTGCCCCATCCGATTTTGCGATAGATGGATCAGGATGGGTTTCGATGAACAAACCATCAGCACAAACAGCAATGCCTGCCTTAGCAATGGTTTCGATAAGTTCTGGCTGGCCACCGGTAACTCCTGCTACCTGGTTCGGCTGTTGCAGTGAGTGTGTGCAATCCAGTACAACCGGAACATCATTTTGCTGCATTTCGGGGATACCGCGATAGTCAACTACTAAATCCTGGTAGCCAAAAGTGGTTCCCCGTTCGGTAAGCATTATATTTTCGTTTCCAGCTTCTCTTACTTTTTCCACAGCAAATCTCATGGCATCTGCCGAAAGGAATTGACCCTTTTTGATATTGATGCACTTCCCGGTTTTTGCAGCAGCTACAAGTAATTCGGTTTGCCGGCATAAGAAGGCCGGGATTTGCAACACATCAGCATATTCAGATGCAAGAGTAGCCTCTTCACTGGTATGGATGTCAGTGACAACTGGTATTTTAAATTTCTCTCCAACTTGTTTCAGGATAATCAAAGCCTTTTTGTCGCCAATTCCAGTAAACGAACTAAGCTTCGAACGGTTGGCTTTGCGATAGGAAGCCTTGAAGATAAAAGGGATTTTAAGCCTGTCGGTAATGTTGAGGATTCTCTCGGCAATCTCAAGTGGCATTTCTTCATTTTCGATGACACATGGGCCTGCCATCAAAAAAAAGTTTCCGGAGTCGAGGTGTCTGAGGCGTGGGATCTTTGATAGGATATCTTGTGAAGTCATTAGTTATCTGATAAAGGATGAAAACTTGATTGGCTACTAAAATGCAAATGTCGTTAAAATATTGACATTCCAACTTCCTAAGCAACTTTGGGGTGTAAGACAAATTTCACAATACTATCCTCAAATGATTTAATTTTTCATCGAATGGAACGAATTACACGAATTTACCTGCCTTGGGCAGGTAATAATTCGATTAATCTGCGTAATTCGATGATAATCCTTATGACAGGTGAGGAATTGTCGTGTACCTGCGACTTTGAGTCGCTTGAGATGTTGTAACTATTTCACAAATAACTCCTTCCTAAAGGGATGCGCCTCCGTGCTGAAAACATAATTCTCCTGGTATTCCTTTCCCTTGTCAGAAAACCCCAGGTAAAGATATTTCAGCGTTTCGGCAAAGAAAAAGGTGGGCATGTAATCGTTGCGTTTTTTGGTGATTACATTTCCAATGGAAGTGTAGGCCACATCATTCCGGCAATATAGCTTCAAATCTGCAAAATACTTTTCAAGCATCTGCTTGTATTCTTCCTTTCCGGTAATTTCATAAAGATACCATGCCGATTCGATGATTTCGGGGTTGAGGTCATAGTTAGGGCCAGTGATACTGTCGAGGCCATAATCATATACCATGGGTTCAAGGCCGTTTTTATTCCAGAGGTTGTTCCATGAAGCCTGGTTCTTTTCAGCCCTTTCGATATCATTATTTAAAGCGAGCACACCGGGAAAGTATGCGTCATACAAGGTAACAATCCTGTTCATCACCTCACCCGTATTCATATTCACTTGTGCGTACCAAAGGTTTCCATCAAAATCTTCGGCAATATATTTATTGATGGCTTCCAAACTGATGTCCCACATTTCTTTCAGTTCTTCGTCACCAAAAAGCAACCAACTTTTGTACATGTATTCATAATAGCTGTCGATGCAACAACCAATGTGACTGCGTTCGTCTGTCCATTCGCCAGTTTCAACATTAGTGCGTTCACCTATCAAACCAATTTCAGAACGGCGGTCGAAGATGGCTTTTGTTGCCCGTTTTGCTTTTTCATAAAAAACAGCATTCCCGGTAAAGTGGCTCAGAATTCCCATCTCGAAAGTATATGATCCGCCTTCGGCAACATTGATGTCGGCACCCTTTACCTCGCCGGTTTTCAGGTTCACCCAATAGTAGGGCATGCCGGTTGGTGATTCGAAAGCCGGTAACATCCTGGTTCCGAAATCTTCGGCCAAAGCTAAAATCTTCGGGTCATCGGTATATTGATACATCGCCAGCAGGCCACCCAAAATCCTGATGTTTACCTCAAAGGTTTTTACAAAAAGGTCTTTATCAAAATCCACACTATCGAGGACATAACGATAAACCTCATCGGCTTCATCATCCAGTCCCATCACCTTCATTGTGCTGTAGGCATCAATTGGGGAAATGTGCAAGGTTTGAGCATACCAATCGGAATGGGATTTGGTAATTGGTTTCAGTACGTCGTGCCCCCAGGCATATTTTTTATAAGCCTCCCACGAGCGCTTAAACTCGTTTTTCACCTCCAGGGCTAAATCATTGGCTGTGTCATTCTTCTTGCTGGTCTGTGTGCAACTGGCAAAGAACAGAGTAATCGTCAGCAAAGCCAATAGTATTTTGTAATCTTTCATTTTTCGCTTTTTATCAAGTGTTTATTTTATTAAAAAAGTAGCTATTTATCTTCTGAAATAAAAACACTAATGCTAATATGCTTTCAGTCTTTATTTTCAAATTTACACATCATCAAATTTTCAAATTGATTTTATATCCGGCTGGCCGTTTACCCTGAAATCAAAAATGTCCGGTCTGGCGTAATGGCCGATAACATCAAAGTCCATTTTTGCACGGGTAATTTCTGAAATGTCCAATTCTGCAGTGAGGATGCCTTCTTTACCAAACAGTGGCCCGGCAACAGCTTCGCCCATTGGGTTGATAATAACACTACCACCATGCGACATTACATCGGGTTCATCTAAAATTAAGGGCTGCAAATCTTCAGGGTAGTCTTTCTTTTCCACATATTGGTTACACCCCAGCACGAAGCAGCGGCCTTCCATTGCAATATGCTTTAATGTGGTTTGCCACGAATCGCGTGCATCGGCTGTGGGGGCCAGGTATATCTGAACGCCTTTTTTGTACATCGCCATCCGAGCCAGTGGCATGTAGTTTTCCCAGCAAATCAACCCGCCAATTTTAGCAAATCCTGCATCGATGGTGGTGAGTGTAGTTCCATCTCCTTCGCCCCAAATCAGGCGTTCGGAACCGGTAGGTTTAATTTTCCGGTGCTTACCAATCAATTCCCCGGAAGGGGCGAAATAAAGAAGTGTGCAGTAAAGTGTACTACTGACGGTATCTTTTTCGGTAACACCAATCGCTACAAAAGCATTGGCTTCCTTCACTGCCAGGCCAATCATTTCAGTTTCCTTTCCGGGAACTTCCACACTATTTTCCCAATAGCGTTGCCAGAGTTTACGGCCTTCATCGGTTCTGTACCCAACCTTTGCCCCGAAATCAAACCCACGGGGATATGCCGGGATAAATGATTCGGGAAAGAGAATGATGTCGGGATTTTCACTTGAACATTGGTGGATCAGCCTGATAGTTTTTTCAGTACTTTCTTCTAAGTCGAAAAGTACGGGTGTTGCTTGCACAACAGATACTTTGGTAAATTTCATATTTTATTCTTCAAAAGACAATTTTCTAATTTCTATTCTCCAAACCCTAATACCGATTACTATTTGAAATGCGCCTTTAGTTCGTTTTACTTCTAAAGCCCCTTCAAATATGTATCGGCATTAACCATTGCAATAAGCAAAATAACTTTCAGCGCATTTTGTTATGCAAATGGTATAACTTCTAATTTAATACCCATACTTTTCTTTCCATCTCGATTTCAACCATTTTCTCATTTCATCCTCACGGGCATTGTTGCCAGGTTCAAAGAATTTTCTTCCTTTTATTTTGTCTGGTAAAAATTCGTGGTCAACAAAATTGTTTTCATAACCATGGGCATATTTGTAGTTTTTTCCGTAGCCAATTTCTTTCATCAGTTTTGTTGGTGCATTGCGGATATGAAGGGGAACGGGCAGGTCGCCGGTTTTTTTAACCAAAGCCAGTGCGTCATCAATGGCAACATATGTGGAATTGCTTTTTGGTGAGGTGGCAAG
>CAZBDF010000345.1:0-4092 GCA_964490385.1 uncultured Lentimicrobiaceae bacterium
ATTATGGAATAACTTATGGTAATCCAATGGATTAGGCCTTTCTAAGCAGCCCCTAGTTAAACGTTATATTTGCGATTGATGGTTAATGCCGCACCTGCGCGACTGATTTTTGATTTGCAATGTAATGGTCAGTTTACCTATTTTTAAATTTGCCCATCACCATCCCGCACGTGCGGGATCAAATTGGTTTAGGATTCCTGGAGCCTGTCCTTGTGGTATAAATCAAGTGCAACTATCATGGCTAAGAAACCCCACACCGGCACCGAAGCCTTGTCGGTATCCAGGAAATTATTAAGCATACCATGGGTAAAGTAGGTTACCAACGCAAGGAGCGTTATAAGGGCAAGTAACCTTACCTCCTTATCAAGTGCATACTTATGGACTTTTAATGCAGTATAAACGCTGAAAATCATAATCAAAAGCACCCCAACTAAACCCAGCACACCTTGTTCTGATAAAGGCCCTAAATATTCATTGTGTGAATTCCCAAGGTCACCAGCGTTGGTACTAATAATGGTTTTTTCTTTGCTACGCTGAAACGGTGCATACACAAATTGATAGGTCCCGGGACCCCAACCCAAAAATGGCCTTTCTTCGAACATCCTGACAGCAGCTTGCCAGCGGTTGATCCTCTCAAGATTTGAGGCATTTGATGAAATATTATAAATGGACTGAACATGTTCAATCATATCAGTCGAAGAGTCCTGCTCGTTGCGCTCCAGCACCTCAAGTACCTGGTGCTGAAAACTAAAAAACATAACAATCAAAACAGAAGCTGTTACAGCAATCCATTTGAACTTTATCTTCAGCATTACAGCCGCATAAACCATAAAGGATGCAATAACACTGATCCAAGCTGCCCGGCTATAGGAAAGTATAAGCGCAACAACCAGGACCACAAAAAATACAAACGCAGTATAGCGGATTGATTTCTTAGAGCTTGAATCTAATGAAAAGCCCAGCATTACCGGAATAAAAAATGCAAGTGCTGCTCCGTAGGCAGTGTGGTCATTATAAAAGGGAGTCATTACCCAGTGGCCGGTTTCTTCGTTAAATCCATATTTCGCATGATTTGCAACCGTGTAAATAACAACTATAATCAACCCAATAACATACAGCCACGAAAAACGCTTGATGTTGCCAAGCTGTTTGAAAAGAATAATCCCAACAAAGTAAAACGGAACTACAAACCAGAGCCGCGCAACCAGGTATTTTAACGAAACAAGTGGGACTTCGCTGGTAAATGTTGTAACCAGCATCCAGCCAAGGCTAAAAAGGATGGCAATGGAAACAGGATGATAAACAATTTTTCGATCGTAAGGTGAGCCCGAAAAAAGCTTCAAAACAAAGATGATCAGCACACCAAACATCAATGGTTCAGTGGGCAGGGAAACTCCCCGGCCAACATCAAAACTCGTAACATTTACTGCAAGTGGAGTAAGAAAAACAATGAGTAAGATAAGTTTGTCGAGGGCAAAAATATACATGAGCAGGACAACAACAGCCACCGGCAAAACAAGTGCCCAATATTGCTCCTTAAGGAAAAGAAAAACATTCAATGCTACGAATGCCAAACTTATCCCATACACCAGATATAATTTGATCTTTTCAGTCAAAAGTCAAGAATTAAATTTTTCTTCTGATTGATTGAAAATTTTCCAAAATCAAGATAACTACAAAACCAAAAAACAATGTAGCAATTGCTGTAAGGGCAACAATCACCCACCGTATAGGAAGGCTTTTCTTATCTGAAGGAAATGGCTCGGAAACCACGCTTACATAGGTAATATCACGCTCGTAGTTCATCAAGGCATTCTGATAATCCATTTTGACTCTTCCGTACTCTTCAACAAGATCAAAGTAGCGATCGTTGTAAAAAATAAACTCACCACCCTTTTCTTCAAGGTTTTTCTTCAGCTTCATCACCTCCTTTTTATTGACCTGGGAAGCGTTGTTACCATCAACAGTACCTAAAAATCCACGTGCAACTTCACGCGATTGATTTGGATAATCAATCAATCCGTATTCATTGCGCAAAATGTAGTGTTTACTTTCAACCTCGTCAATTTCCCACTGTTTATTAGCCAACCTATTGCCAAGAATTTCAACCACCTCTTTGTATTTCAAGCGATGTGTTTCCAAAACTTTTTGGTTGTAAAAGTTAATGATGTCATTTACAATATCGCAGGCAACCTGTGGGTCAGAATCCATCACATCAATCCTAATGGATTCGTAGGGTGTTTTTGAAACACCGATGTTTGTGTTGTACTCTCCTATTAAAGCAGTTTGATAATATTTATAGGATGGGTCGATTTTGTAGCGTTTTGCCAGATCGTATTTTTTAATGATCTTGTCCCTGATCTCTTTTGATTGGAAATACTGAAGCATTTGTTCACTTTCACTTTCCTCGGAATAGGGCTGAACATTGGATGGATAAACAATGGCAAAAGATTTAAACATAGGTGTGATAAAAACCGGCCCTGAAAAAACCATAGCCAGGATCATAGCAAGCACTACAATTACCGCCAAATGTATTTTCCACTTAAACAATAGCTTTAAAATATTCATATTTGCGAAGTAACTCTCCATTTGATTTTCACTTATTTCAGTCGTTTCAGCTTTTTTTGGTTTGTTCAGTGTTTGTTTGTTTTCGGGTCTTTTTACTTCATTTTTTTTATCCGGTACTTTTTTTTCTTTTTCAGTATCCTCAAATTCGTGACTGAGCGGCCTGGGCTGGTTTACCGGGCTGGCCTGTGCCCGGGGAGGTGGCTCGCCCGGCGGTGCCGGTTTTTCTACATCAGCTGGCAGTTTGCCATTGCTAATTGGGCTTGTTTTGAACGCGCTTAAATAATCTTTCTTCAATGGAAACAAATCCTGTACATTCTCAAGGATCAATATCAAAACCAATGTAAGCAGTAATACCGAAACGACTGTAACCAATACAATTAACCAGCGAATTGGATATGATTTACGCTCGGCTTTGTAGGCTGCATTTACAATAAACTTGGTTGGCAATACTTCTTCGGCATCCGTTTTGGCTTCCTCGTACTTTGCCTTTAGCATACTCAATTGTTTCTTTTCATGCTCCAGGGCATCCCTCAATGAAACATATGGGCCACCATATTTTGATAAGATATCAATTTTTCTCTCCAGACGATCAACAGCGGCAGTATTTCCTTTGGCCAATTCAATAGCCAACTGCTGGTTAATCATTTCACTCTGGGATTCGTAATCGTTTACACCAAACTCCCTTAGTTTCGTAAGTGAATCTTCCATAACGGAAACTTCATCCCTTAACTTAAAATATTGCCCCCTCACAATCTCATAGCCCTTGAGTGACCTTTCCTTCTGCATCTCATTCTTGGTCGAATCGAGCAAGGCGGCAATATCATTGGCAATATCTGCGGCCATTTGCGGGTCCGTATCCAGAACTGAAATCTTTATGGCCATGAATTCAGTTCTCTTGAAAGTAATATTGTCCTCGTATTCCTGATAAAGTTTTGTATGCCGGTAATTTGAATTCTTTTCGATCTGGTAATGATCCATTAAATCATACCTGTCAACTATCCGTTCCCTGATCCGGTTTGAATGAAGTATTTGAAGCATTTGTTCGGTTTCCTCATCCTCACCAAACGACATAATATCATCCTCGGCACGGGAGTTCTCCGAAAGAAGCGATTTCGAAATCGCATTTGTAGCAGCCGGATAAAGGATAACCGTGGATTTGTATTTGGGTTTAATAAAAATGGAGGATGAAAAAATTACTGCCGCTACCAAAGCAACCAATGTTACTATCCATAGCGGTTTTTGCCATTTATACAAAAACAACAAAATATTTGTTGAATCGAAATTATCGTTGTCAGATTTCCTGAATACCATACCTGTACTATATCAATAAGCGCACAAAAATAGAACTTTATCTTTACCAAGCCACAAACTAATGTATGTCTTTCTTTTTAAAAAATATAAAACAGAATTGAAAATGATGAAACCTGAAATGTTTTAAAACTGATCGCAAAACTGCGAACTTGCATTTATGTTATCCATCATTCAACCATTCAACAATTCAACCATTCAACAATTCAACCATTC
>CAZBDF010000345.1:4192-5595 GCA_964490385.1 uncultured Lentimicrobiaceae bacterium
TGTTATCCATCATTCAACCATTCAACAATTCAACCATTCAACAATTCAACCATTCTATCATTCAATCATCCTCCCCTAATACGTTTCTTTACTTTTCAATATTTGAACAAATCCCTTTAGGTTCAATAATCCTAAACCCATTGCCAATAATAATGACGAAGCCAGCATCACTACAATATTGTACATCCAATTGTCGAATAACATGCGTGAAAAATAGCTGATAAACCACAGCCCGGCTACAAATATTAAGATCGTAAAAAGGAATTTATAATTGATTTTGTATTTAAAAATCCACTGCACTAGTAATACCTGCACAATGGCCGTAGTAAACTGGGCTACAAGACTTGCATAGGCAGAACCTACCGCCAAAAAACGAGGCACAAGCACCAGGTTCAAAATAAGATTTAGCAGCATCCCACAGCCAGCAACAATATTCAAGTATTTTAAGTTTCCATTGGCTGTTAGTAAAGTACCAAAAACATAGGTGGTTGATATCGCAATGTATCCAAACATAAGCAGCCTGAATACGTCTGAAGATTCTTGAACATGGGCCACATACAACAAATCCATCAATTCGTAGCTATAAAAATGTGAAGCAAAGGCTACAATTGATGAAATGATGATCAACAACGTTGCTGCCAGTTTCATCACCTGCACAACCGATTCTTTGTTTTTTATCATTCGCGAAAACAGCGGCAACAGCAACACCGAAAATAGGTAAGCAATCATATTGGAAGCGTCGAGTAGCCTGTAGGCAGAAGCATAAATTCCGGCTTGCTCATCACCAAGTTTGTCAGGCAACAAACGCTCAATCATCACTGGATCAATCCTGTTATAAAATGTCATGAGCAATACCAACACGGCAAAGGGGAAACTTTGCTTGATGATCATAACAAAGAACGGCATGTTCCAGTTGAGCCTTTTGAATGATGCTTTCTTAACTACAACGGCCAGTGCAATTATGGCAGTTAACAGGTAAGCTGATGTTTGGGCATATACAAACCATTCGATTTGAAATGTAGAACTTGTTACATGCCCCCAAATCAACACACTACAGATGATGATCATCAGCACCCTGTCGAGCACCGAAAGAAGACTATCAGTCCTGAAAAGCAGCAAACCAGAAATATTTGACCGCAAATAAAGAATAAAGGAAAGCAAAAACTGATTGAAGCACATCACTACGAGTAGCGCCATTTGTGCGGCATTAAAGCCGATCAGAAATCCAAAACTTAAAGTAACAACAGTAAAAACTACTGCAAGCAGCAACTTTATAATTACAATGCTGCTAAAATACTTGTTGAGTAAGTGATGGTGTTGGGCAATGTTGCGGTTGTTGTAGTTGGTAATACCAAAATCGAGGAGGATATTGAAGAGAAAAGAAAAGTTAAATATCACGAAAT
>CAZBDF010000346.1:0-5587 GCA_964490385.1 uncultured Lentimicrobiaceae bacterium
AAAAGACGGGGCTATGGATTCAACGAAATAATTTATTCATGAATTAATCAGGCTAGAGTGACTAAAGTGCCTAGAGTGACTAAAGTTGGGATTGAACTAAAGTAAGGAGCGAGTCACACATCAAACATCTCACATCGAACTTCTGACTTCGAGCTTCCGACTTCGGTAATCCGTCACGTGTCATCAGTCATCAGTACATCAACAATCTTCTATCACCAAACAACAATCAGAAATTGAAATAAAGAAAAAGCGCCTCAATTCGGGGTGCTTTTTTTTATGGAGCAAAGGGCATAGGGCAGGAATAATGACGCGACAAATGCAAGTTCGAAGTTTTTCGATGTGCTTTTTAGAAACTTTCACTTTTTATTTTTGGTAGAAGCTTCAACAGCGATTATAAAACTTCGTACGGCTAAAAGCGGAAAAAGAAAAGAGCAACCATCCTACGCTCAACTTAGAGCGACTAACAGTGACGCCAAGAAAAGTTCAAACGAAAAAAACCTCCCAGGTTTTAAAAACCTGGGAGGTATGGCTTATTAAATAAGCAATCATTTCTTATCCACCAAAATCGTCAAATGCTACATTTTCTGGTGGAACACCATAATCGTCAAGCATTTTAATTACGGCATCGTTCATCATAGGTGGACCGCAGATGTAATATTCAATTTCTTCCGGTTCAGGATGATTCTTCAAATAATTGTCCATAATCACCTGGTGGATGAATCCTGTGTAACCATCCCAGTTATCTTCTTTTGCGGGTTCGGATAATGCAACATTGAATTTAAAGTTAGGATTTTCCTTTTGGATCTTTTCAAATTGATCCGTATAGAAGAGTTCACGCTTTGACCGTCCACCATACCAGAAAGTAGCTTTACGTCCGGTTTTCTTGGTTTGGAAAAGATCGAAAATATGTGAACGCATCGGGGCCATTCCTGCACCACCACCAATAAACATCATCTCTTTGTCGGTTGGTTTGATGAAGAACTCACCGTAAGGGCCTGAAACCATTATCTTGTCGCCTGGTTTGCTATCGAAAATATAGGAAGAACAAATTCCCGGGTTCACCTTCATAAAGCCACCGGCTTTCCTGTCCCATGGAGGAGTAGCAATACGGATGTTTAGCATCACGATGTTGCCTTCTGCAGGGTGGTTAGCCATAGAGTAGGCCCTGTAAATTGGCTCAGGGTTCTTCATCTTCAGGTCCCACATCTTAAACTTATCCCATTCGGCGCGGTATTCTTCCTCAACATCCATATCCTTGAAATCAACCTCACATTGGGGAACATCAATCTGGATATATCCACCCGATTTGAAATCGAGGGTTTCACCTTCAGGTAATCTAACAACAAACTCTTTGATGAAGGTAGCCACATTGTGGTTCGAAACAACTTCGCATTCCCATTTCTTAATACCAAAAATTTCTGGCTCAACATGAATTTTCATGTCTTCGCGAACTTTCACCTGGCAACCCAATCTCCATTGGTTCATTTGCTCTTTACGGGTAAAATACCCTGTTTCAGTTGGGAGAATTGAACCTCCACCCTCGAGTACCTGGCATTTACACATGGCACAGGTACCGCCGCCGCCACAGGCTGATGGTAAATAAATTCCTGCGGTTGATAGTGTGGTAAGCACAGTACTTCCCGGATCAACTTCCAGTATCTTCTCGTCATTAATATTGAGCGTTACTTTGCCCTGTGGGGTCAGCTTTTTACGGACCCATAAAAGCAATGTGACCAACAAAATAATAATGATTAGGAAAATGGCAATGCTGATGCCAATTACCCCGCCTATTCCAGTTGCTAAAACCATCTTAAAATGTATTTAATTTTTATCTTAATCGTCTTGTTCAATTCTATTCTTCAGTCTCTTTCGTTGAAGCCGTTATTTGCTTCGCTGTCATTTGCCCTGTGGGCGTCAATAGCGCTTCGCGCGTCATTTGCTTCGCTGTCAATTGCACTTCGTGCGTCATTAATTGTCATTTGCTTCGCATTATTTATTGTCATTTAGCTAGTTGTCATTGTGTTTTTTTTAATGACTATCAATGACGGCCGCAGGCCAATTGACCATCAATGACTACAAATGACGGCCGCAGGCCTAATGACTTTTTTCTATAATTTTATCCCCATAAAGCTCATAAAAGCAATTCCCATCAGACCGGTAATGATAAAAGTAATCCCAAGGCCGCGAAGTGGGGCAGGAACGTTTGAATAACGGATCTTCTCGCGAATAGCGGCAATACCTACGATTGCAAGGAACCAACCCAATCCTGATCCAAGCCCGAATGAAGTAGCTTCAGCGATGTTTGCGTAATCACGCTCTTGCATAAACAGTGAGCCTCCAAGGATAGCGCAGTTTACAGCAATCAATGGGAGGAAAATACCCAGTGAAGAGTAAAGCGCCGGAGAAAATTTCTCGATCACCATCTCAACCAGTTGAACCATCGAAGCAATTACGGCGATAAAAATGATAAAGCTCAAAAAGCTCAGGTCAACATCAGCCAGTGAGGCGTCTAACCAAACCAAAGCACCAGGTGCAAGCAAATAGTTGTTGATCAGGTAATCGACAGGAACCGTAATTCCCAATACAAAAATTACTGCAATACCAAGGCCGACAGAAGTCTTTACCGTTTTCGATACCGCCAGGTATGAGCACATACCCAGGAAGTAGGCAAAAACCATGTTGTCGATGAAAATGGATTTTACGAATATGTTTATTAGATTTTCCATTGTTTATGTAATTTCTTTTTGTTCTATTTTTTTTTGATGTCAGAAATCCGATGTTGAAATAATTTGATTTATGATTGCTGATTAACGATTTGTGATTATTGATTTAATGGCCTTCAGATGTTTTGATGCTTGCTACAAATATTGAAAGCAGTTCGTTATTTTCAGTTATCAAACTCTCAATTGTATGATAACCACGATGTAGGTTTGCTTTCTTAATAATCCTAAGAGCTACATAGGTTTCACGTAATTCCTTCAAACACACTTTCATCTTATGAACAAAATCTTTTTTTGACTCAGCACTTTGGGCTTCGCCATAATTAAGAGCTGGTGAGGAGCCGGAACGAATGATTTGAGCTGCAAAATGATTGCCTGCTTTAGTATTCGCCAAATTATCAGATAAATCTAATACTAAAACGGAAAAATCAATCAATCTCTCTTCCAATACTTCAGGTGTCATAATTATATAATGTGTTAAATCAAAAATCTACAATCAACAATCCTTGATCTTAAATCTTTTAATTTTCTTCAACAAGTTCCTTATCCTTTGTCCTCTGTACCCAAATAATTATTCCCACAACAATAAGTGCTGCCGGGGGAAGGATCATCAGACCATTGTCTTTGTATCCAAAGCTGTAAAATCCTTCGGGTACCACCTGGTAGCCCCAAACTGTTCCTGAGCCCAGCAGTTCCCTGAAAAAGGCAACCACAATAAGTATCCATCCATAGCCGGCTGCATTTCCAAGTCCATCAAGGAAAGATGGCCAGGTTTTATTGCTCATGGCAAAAGCCTCGAAGCGGCCCATAATAATACAGTTGGTGATGATAAGACCGACAAATACCGAAAGCTGTTTACTTACGTCATAGAGAAATGCTTTTAGTACCTGGTCAACCAGGATTACCAAAGCGGCAATAACTACAAGTTGAACAATAATACGGATTCGCGGGGCAATGGTTTTACGTAATAATGAAATAATTACATTACCAACGGCCATAACTGCAGTTACGGATAGTGCCATTACAAAAGCAGGTTCCAATTTGGCTGTAACCGCCAGGGCCGAGCAAATACCAAGCACCTGTATGGTAATTGGGTTCTCCTTACTCAAAGGAGTCGTGAGCAATCTCCTGTTTTTTGCTGAAAATAAAGGTTCTCTAGTATTACTCATTATTTCAATGTTTTATCGATGTATGGAACATAATTTTCAAGGCAATTCTGCAACATGTCTGATACCCCGTTGCTGGTGATGGTTCCGCCCGAAATTGCATCCACGCCATGTTTTGGGTCGATAGGGCTATTTGCTACGCCACCTTTAACAACTGCAACTGATACAAATTTGTGTTGCTTGTCGAATATGGTTTTTCCTGTAAATTCGCCTTCAAACCAACCCTGGTTAATTTCGGCACCCAAACCAGGGGTTTCGCCTTTGTGATCGAATATTGCGCCAGCGATAGTGTTAAAATCACTTTCAAAAGCAATGTTTCCCCAAACCGGTCCCCAAAGTCCTAATCCACGTACCGGAACAGAAAAGTACTCTTTTCCGTCTTTTTTCAATTTAAAGATTGGGAATATGGCGGGACGTTCGGCTTCGCCATTTTTAGCTTTTTCCTGTAGGGCAAGTTCCTCTTTAAGTTTTATTTCAAAGGGTCGTTTATATTTTACCGCATTTTTAATTTCATCATTAAACCATTCAGTCTTACCATCTTTGGTCAGCATCACTACATTGCCTTCAGTATCAACAGCAAGTTGTTCAACAATGTGTTGATCGAAAACTGATGCAGCATCATCTCGGCTGGTTTCGATTTTTGCAGAAGCAAGAATGCCCTGGATTTTTTCTGCTTTAATATTGGCTTCCTGGTAAGGCTTCAAAACCATTGAGGCCGTCGATAATATGGCAGCCACAAGGATTACCATAATGGAAGCGTAGGTGAAAATATATTTATTTGTAAACATCTCTTTATAAATTTATGCGTTTGCTAATTTATTTTGAGCGGCCAAAGCACGCTTCTTGCGTTTCTTAATATTTCCTTCCACCACGTAATGGTCAATCAATGGTGCAAAGACGTTCATCAGCAGGATGGCAAGCATCATGCCTTCGGGATAGGCGGGGTTAAGCACGCGGATTAATACAGCAATAGCCCCAATGAGGATGCCATAAATCCATTTACCCTTGTTGGTTTGCGATGCCGTAACCGGGTCGGTAGCCATAAATACTGCACCAAAAGCAAAGCCACCCATGATGAGGTGATAGTAACTTGGCAGGTTCAAGTAAACATGGTCAGGTGCAACAAAAGACCCGATGACCCTGAACAGGATGGCAAGACCAAGTCCGCCAAGGAAAACTGATAACATAACACGCCAACTTCCAATACCTGTGATAATGAGGAATAATCCACCTAACAAGATCAGGAAAGTGGAAGTTTCGCCCACTGAACCGGGAATAATACCCCAAAACATATCTGCAGCGCTGGGCAATGTGCTCATGGGTTCTCCAACCAAAAGCTTTCCTAAAGGTGTAGCACCTGAAAATGCATCAGCTTTTTCGGCAATCCAAACCTTGTCACCCGACATATCCTGTGGATAGGCAAAGAAAAGGAATGCACGTGCCAGCAGGGCAGGGTTTAAAATATTCATTCCCGTTCCACCAAATACTTCCTTGCCAATAATTACTGCAAAGGCAGTAGCAATAGCAACCATCCATAACGGTGTGTCAGGTGGAACAATCAGTGGAATAAGAAAACCCGAAACCAGGAATCCTTCGTTCACCTCGTGGCCCCTGAGCTGGGCGAAAATAAATTCGATCCCCAAACCAACAACATAGGAAACTACCAGGATTGGAAATACCTTAAGGAACCCAAACCAGAAG
>CAZBDF010000347.1:0-5567 GCA_964490385.1 uncultured Lentimicrobiaceae bacterium
GTTGAATTGCTTTTCGCAGAACAGCAGTATCTGCGCCGATGAGTACGCCATAAACCCCGTGTGATTCGAGGATTTCAAAATCCTCCTCCCAATCCGCTTCAGTTTTATTTGAATTGGGGTGTATCCAAACCCAAATTTTAAAGTCTTTTTGATTTGTTTTTTCAGTGCATCCCGAAAGGAGGAACATGAGTAGGAAATATATGAGGAGGTTTTTAATTTGTATTGGCATGAAATGGAAATTGTTTTTATCGTACTTCTTAATAAAATTGTCATTTGCTACGCTGTCATTTGCTACGCTGTCATTTGCTACACTGTCATTTGCTACACTGTCATTTGCTTTTATACTACAATCTACAATAAATGACTACCAATGCCGAAAAACCATCCCGAAACTTCGGGATTTGATTTCATAGTTTTTCGAGTCCAGGATTCACGAATCCCGGATTCGGAACATCCTCGAAAAGTTACGAAAATTGAAAATTTTCTACTTTTCGGGATGACCACAAATGGCATTAAATATCTACCTCGATTATCCCTTCCTAATGAGTACAAATCTGGAGAAAATCATTCCACCCATATCTTCTTTTCATGATCGATAAATAACCGCCTATCGTCATCTGTTTCAAGGCTGATAAGAAACTGTTTGCTTGTTGCTTCGATGAAAATTGTATTGTTCGTTGACCTCCCGTGCTTGTTCAGTTCAAACAAACTTTCGGCATATTTACCCTGTTTGCTGTGGAATTCCATTTGCTGATTGTAGAGTTTAACCAGCATCATTTTTTCATCAAAATAGGGATCAATTTCATTTTCTGTAAATTTTGGCTGATTCGCTTGATCTGCAAAAATCAGGTATCCCCAGGTTTCGGGGCGGTGCATGTCAATCACTCCTTGAGGTGACCACACCCAGTTCATTTCCGGAAAAGTACTACCTGTTTCAGGATTGATTTGCTTCTGGTATTTACCATCAACAATTTCTTCTTTCCACTGTACCCTCGAAAAGTTTAGGCGCCAGGTATCGCCACTCTCCGGATACTTTTTCCCAGGAAGAAACATTCTGAATGCTACCAAGGGCAGTGCCACTTCCACAGTCCATCTCATATCGGTATCTGTAGGATCATTAATGGTACCTTGCAAACCAATGGCTGTTTCCAATCCGGGAAGGTCCCAGCCAATAAGCGGTTTGCCCCATGATTTATAGGGCTTACCCATGAACAAGTCGAACACGGTTCCCAAAGCATTTATTTCAATTTCGTAATAATTATGATTGTCGCCATCAGGATCGAGGAATACTTCAAAATCATTATCAAAATAAACGATTTCATCCCTTTTGTCCAAGGTCGCCCAAATATGTGGTTCCTCCAATTCAGCAAGAATGTACAGGGTTTCGGCATCCCACAGCATTTTTATACGTGTGCAAAAAGTAGGCTCCGGCATTTTATCTCCTTCAATATCCACAAAATCATCTGACCAAGGTGCATTTTGCCATTCAGTCTCAGATGCAACCCCGTCAATATTTATTGGCGAATTTGTTTTTTGGCAGATATAATGATTTGGGAAATTAGGTATTTCCTGGCTCAGGAGCAAAATCGGAATTATAGATAAAACAATAATTATCAAACTCGTTATAGTCCAAAATCTCAACTTCATCATTCCTTTAATTTTCAATTTAATTTGGATTTATTTTTTAGATATCTTTTTGGTGATAATCCCATTGCTGCTCGTAATCTTTAGGATGTAAACTCCTACTGGCAATGCACCGATATTAATTTTTGCACTGGTTTGTGTCACTTCGCTAATATCTTCAATCAAATAGGATCGTCCGTTCAAATCAAGAATTTCAATTTCACTAATCTCATTTGTACCTTCAATATTGATAAAGTCTGATGTAGGATTTGGATAGATAAAAACCTCCTCATTTTGTGCATTTTCATTTAATCCCGTTGTTGGTAAAACTTCGATGTAACCAGGTTTGATCAATGTATCGGTGCTGTTGTGGTTGTGGACAATCAACTTCACATCGAAAATTCCTGCTTCGGGATAGATGATCTCAGATGGGTTTTTATCAGAGGATGCGGATGGTTCCGCTCCCTGGAATTCCCATTCCCAAACTCGAGGGTCCCACAATGAGAGGTCGGTAAAGTTAACTGTATCTCCTTCCTGTATTTCCACTTTATCTGCAACAAAATCTGCTTCTACCGAAGGGTCGCGATCAAATTCCCAAACACCCCGGCCATAAGACGCAAAACGAACTTTATCCAATGATTCTACATAATCAACCGACCACCACGCCTGATCGGGCAGATTGCTGTCGCCCAACTCATACCACTGTCCTTCCCATGTTTTGCAAACGTATGCTCCCAATTCGGTTGCTGCAAATAGCAAGCTATCATCGGGACTGAGTGCCATATTATAAACCAGGGTTTCGGGCAGGCCGCTATCAAAAACTACAAAAGTGTCTCCATTATGATCTGATTTATAAACACCCGGATTGGAATATCCGCTGCCACCCACATAAACCAAACCCGGGTTGAGGTTGGATGCAACAATGGACGCCCCATAAAAATAATGCGATCCCGGGCCTGTAAAACCCTCTGTTTCCATCCATGATGATCCGGCATCAGCCGAATAAAAGAAATCCCCCTCAGTTGTCATCACGTAGCGATAATCGGTATTAACCGGTGAATAAGCCAGTGCTGAAATATTGGCGTCGGTTCCGTTGCTGAAGTCAAAGGGTTCTTCCTGGTAACTCATCTGGCCCGAATAGTAACTCACACGAATGAGGTGTGCGCCAGTAGTAATCCTTCCACCAGCCACATAAACTGATGCAGGGTCGGTTGGATCGGCCATCAATCTTGGCATCCACTGGTAATTTTGCCCCACAAAATCCCATGTTTTTAAAGCTGTCGAATTATTAATATCGGGCCCGTACATAACAAAGCCCGGGTAATCCATCCATACACTGGCACCCTCATCGCCCGAAACGATATGGCCGTAGTCGCCGCTGATAAGTTGTTCATAGTCGATTACTGAAGTATCTGCATTTTGATCGGAATACTGGTAGCCCTGATCCTGCGCTCCGGCATGGGTATTGTCCGGTGCAAACCTGCACGTGTAGGTTGAATAATACTGGCTGATGCGTAAATTATTCATCGAAATATTTGAAACATTTTCAAGATAATCGTAAGAAATATAAATCCCGCCATCGGTATTGATTAAAACAAATTCATTGCCCTCAGCATCAATAAAGGGCGCAAAGGATGGGATATCAGCATGAAGTTTGTCCTCAGGAGAATTATAATAATGATACCATTCGTTGACGAGTGTCCATGTGTTTCCATGATCGTGGCTATAGGATGCATTGATCCCGCCAAAATAGACCATGCCCAATTGGGTGGGGGAGGCCACAAAACTGTTGATCATAAAAGGGCCTTCATTTTTTGAAATCTTCAGTGCCCAATTTGCGCCACCATGGGTCGAAGCGAAGAAATTCGAGTTGCCATTGTATCGCATCAAGGCATATAGCTGAGGAGGCCCAAGCATGCTTGCGCCTGTTAGTATTACTTTTTCGGGCGCTTCAGCCGGCAGATTGCCAATGAGCGTTAAATTCCCCAGATCATCCAAAGTAAACAACGCGTCTTTGGCAAGCACGTAAACTTCATCGTTTTCATATGGATTTGTCCAGATGTCAACAATATCGGCCCCAAAGGCAAAAGTAGTTAGCGGGGCAAAGTTCTCACCAAAGTCATGCGACACATAAACCTGCGACATTGCGTTCCAGTTGGTGTAATCCCATTCCTGGCAAAGTACATAAATCCCTTCGGAGGGATTGTTTTTCATAACCACCCTTCGAACATATCCCCATGATGCCATATTTTCGAGTCCGGTGGTTACCTGCCACGTTTGGCAATCATCATCAGAATAAAGCAATCCGGGAATGTTCCATCTGCCGGATCCAACAATAAAACGGTATCCGCCATTATGCTCAATTCGTTTCAAGAAATGAATGGCCGGGATTTTAATATGATCTGTAAGGCTTTGCCAGTTGTCTGCCCCTGGCTGGCCTTTCCATATTTGTCCACCATCCGAGGCCAGGTAAATTTCATTTGTTTCAGCATCATAATCGGAAACCAGCGTCCTTCCTGCCTGGTTGTTCGAGCCAAGTTCTTTCCACTTGCCATAAAGAACTTCGTTTTTACTATCTGATGCCTTTAATTTATTAGAAGCATTGTTGAGCCGGAAATTCATGTCCATAAGCCGCCAGTTGTCCTCTGGTGCCGAGCGGTGCATTTGCTCGATCCACTCCAGCTTTTTATCGTGGTGTTCTTCACGGTCAACTACAATTGTTTCAATTGGAGGAGGGAATTTATTTTCGATAGAGTTATTTTTAAACACTTTGGCAGTAATAGCCAGCAACGCCACTAAACCGGTAAGAATCAAAAGAAGCTGAATTTTTCCTTTCATAGGATGATTGTTTTGGGAGTGCAAAGGTAGGGAGAAAAGGGACATAGAAGAATGGAGTGTTGGAGTTATGGAGTAATGATGGTCTAAGGTTCCAATTATGGCCTCCTATTGAAAAATTATCACCACTAAAGTCATATAATCTTAAAAACCCCTTTACTGAACGATAATCTTTTTCACCTCAATTCCTGATTCAGATTGTATCCTAAACAGATAAATGCCTTTATTAAATTTGCTTACATTCAATTCGATTTGATTTTGGTCCGGGAACCTTTTTTCAATCATTAGTGTTCCTGAAATATTGAAAACGCTGATCGCTACTTCCGAATGCTGTTTTTCTGAAGGAGATATTATTTTCACCCTGCTGTTTGCCGGATTTGGGTAGCAGGTGAAAGTTGATTTTTCCGTGAGTTGCATTTCTTCAGTAGAAACAGTGCCACCTGTAGCTGTTTTAAGGATTGTGCCGTGAGGCCCTGCAACCCAGCCGGTGTTAGCATCGGTAAAGAATACTGAGTATAATCCCGAGGTAATTCCACTGTCTAACTCATCCCAGGTTGTTCCTCCATCAGTAGTTTTCAGAATTGTTCCTCCTGCACCTGAAATATATCCAATATTTGAATCAACAAAATAGATAGAATAAAAACATTCCGGCGATCCATCAACAAAAGTTGTCCAGGTTGAACCTCCATCAACGGTTTTCACTATTACTCCATGATCAGAATATCCCCCAACTGCAAACCCGGTATAAACATCAGTAAAATATATTGACCCCAAGCTATGCGATGTGCTACTTGGAATTGGAGTCCAATTTTCTCCAGCGTCAGTTGTTTTATAGATTGTTTCTGAGTTTGCAAGTATGAACCCATTAAATGGATCAACAAAATAAACTTCGTGCAGGGCAAAAATATTGGTAAAGTATTCTGCCTCCCATGTCAAACCTCCATCTGTGGTTTTCATATAGTAAGCATTGCTGCCAACAATATAACCTGTATCCTCGTCGGTAAAATAAACAGCTATTAAAGCCTCGTTTGTACCGGTGGTAATACTTGTCCATGTATCACCTGCGTCAATGGTTTTAAATAGCGTTCCTTCGGATCCAATAAGAAAAC
>CAZBDF010000348.1:0-5541 GCA_964490385.1 uncultured Lentimicrobiaceae bacterium
CATTCCGTGTGATACTTCATGGAACATTGTATTTGCAAAAAAGGCATCGAAAGTCACGTGCTTTTGTTGCTCCGGAGTAATAAGCATTTCAGAAATTGGCACCAGGATTTTATCAAACTTAGCCCGCATTGAATTTTTTAGCTGAAGCTTGCGTGTTCCTTTTTCTGCATGTACTTTGGGATCATTAGGCAGGTTTATAGCAATGGTTTTGCTACCGGCGTTGCAATCGCCACCATAATAAACCACGTCGTAAGCATTCAGGTCAGAATCTGAACCGGGAATATCCTGTTTGTACTTTTCGTCAGTCGGGACTTCTCTTTGTAGGTCGGGCAACATGGCGGCAAACTTCGATAACCTTTTGCTCCACTCAGTGTCTTTAATAAGAATGAAGGATTCGTAGGCTGCTTTGTATCCAAACAACTGGTCTTCGTAATTCTCGATGGGGCCAACAACAAAGTCGATATTTGAAGTCTTCATGTCCATCCAGGCCAAATCGCTTTGAAAATAATCGTCAGTTAGCAATGCATCTGCCCTTAAGGTCAGGTATTTTTTCAGGTCTTCGTTTTCGGCAATGTTGGCTGCTTTGCGCAAAAGTGCAGCAGCTTTTTCAAGTTCCGATTTGTAAGCTTCGTGATACCAAACCACTTTAAGATTACCATCACTATCACGACGGATTAAAGTATAAAGGCTTCCTTTATTTGGATCTTCAAGTGCTTCGAATTCCTCCTTGGTCATATCTTCGGGGTAAAAATTTGCGCCGGCAGGCTTAGGACCAACATTGGTTAGGTATGCTTTGTTATTGTTCAATCTGTCCCAGGGGCCGTACTGAATGTGTGCAAATTTTTTGGCATCTGCATCTTTAACCCTTTCCAGGAAATCTTTTTTATTGCCAATGGCTTGCTTCCAGTAAATAGCTTCCATGATTTTTGCTGCATCAAACAGGTAAGGAAGGATTTCCTTTTCCTTTTCGGTTAAATGGCTGATGTCGGCGGTTAGGGTGAAAGGCGCGAACTCATTTAGTTTTTCACTCATATCGATGCCAGGCAATGGTGCAAAATCGACACCCTGAGGAATGATACCTGCCCGTTGGCTTTCGATAGATTCGGGACAAAGCCCTCCACACGAAGTAATTATCAGTGCTAAAACAAACAAAACAGAAATTGCTGTAATCTTTTTCATTTTATAAATATTTATTGGATTTGAAGTTGACGGCGAAATTAAGGATAATCAGCGAATTAATTATCAAAGCAAAATAGAAAGGGTGAACAACAAATTTCTACTATTTAATATAGATTGCGAAATTATGAATCCTCTACGAGGATTATTTAACTGCTTTTATCCCATTTAACTACAATTCTGAAACCTCTACGAGGTTTAAACCATTTTCGTTGAACTTATTAAATCTTTTGCTGTAGCATGTCTTTTTTTCGAATGCAACCATGAACAGACAAAATTTCTAAAAGCCAGACATTCACTGGATATGAAATTTCCATACCTAAAGATATCTTGTCAGCATAGCCTCGTGGATAATTCGATTTTTGGCGAACAACCTCGTAGAGGTTATGTAATTGTAACAATTTGGCAGAAAAGAAAAATGGTAATCCTCGTAGAGGATTCATAAAACCATGGGAATTAGGTAAAACGAAATATATGGTACACCCAAATATAAAAAGCCCTGCAATAAATTACAGGGCCCAAAACTTGAATTTACCCTACATCTTTGTAAGGAATAAATCCCTTCGGAGTCTTACCATTCAATGCTTGCCTGGGATTATGGTATTCCTTGCTGTCGTAAATATACTTTAGGAGTTTGTCGCGGCACTCGGGTTCGGCAAGGTGGGCGATACCTACTGCATGTTCGGCAATGTTCAAGCCACGAGGATTAAAAGCACCGTGCTCGGTAACAATAACTACAGGGTCGGCTGAAATGGCTGTGGTAGTGATTCCCTCGGGGCATTTGGCCATAATTTTGCTTTCACCTTTCGAGGTAGTCGATTTCATGGCGATGATAGGAATTCCATGCTTTGAAAGGTATGACCCGCGCAAAAAATCAGCCTGCCCCCCGATACCACTGTAAATACTTGTAGCATTCAGCGAGTCTGCCCAAACGTTGCTGTGCAAGTCCACACCAATGGCACTGTTAATGGCAAGCATTTTGGGCATCCTGGCAATGTTTGGAATATAGTTGGTAATCTCTGATGGCCTGCTTTGGATTGAGCTGTTAAAATCCATCCAGTTGTATCCTTCCTCGTCATTTGCCAAAAAAATTGAAGCACACGAAAAATTAAAATCAAGGAATTTGTTGGTAACATTTCCGTTAACGACCAATCTGCGCATGGCATCTGCGAACAACTCGGAGTGAATACCCAAATCCTTGATCCCTTTTCTAATAATCGCATCAGTAACTGCTTCGGGTACTTCACCAATACCATATTGAAGGGTACATCCATCCGACACATATAATTCGGTAATAAGATGTCCAATTTTTGCAGCACGCTCATCGGGTTTATGTACGGGACTGCTGGGCAGGTTGTAATTTGTATCAAGCAAAAAATCTATCTTCGACGCATGAATGGTTGTCCCCATTACAAAAGGCATTTTGGCGTTGCGCTCGGCAATGATGGTCCCACCCTGGGCAAGACAGGCATCAATGGCACCTTTAACACCCTCAACAGTTGTCCCATAACTATAATTCCCTCCATTGTCGGGGCCTGCCACACTCATAAAAATTACGTTCGGTTTTACATATTCACGCATCTGGTTGGCAATATCCGAAAGGTGGATAAGCTGGTAAGATGCCCGGCCGGTATTCATGGCTTCGCGCGAATAGGGACCATTGAATATCACACGATGGGTAATGCGTTCGCAGGTTTCTGATGAGAATAATTTACCTATATCACCCAAAATCAAAACGCTGAGCATTGCAACATTTTTTATGGAAGTATCTTCAGCTATATGACGCAGGAACACCTGCGGTGTAGCAGCATTGCCGGAAGTGTAAATTATGCTTCCATCTGGAATATTTTTAGAATTTATGGCCTCTTCTACCCTACTTACAATTTTCATTTAGAATATATTTTTTTGTTTTTTATCTTGCTGTTAATTAATTAACAGCAAAAGTAAATTATTATTCTAACCTGCTAAATAAAAAAAGGGAAAGTTGGGATTGTTTATAATTATTTGAGCGAAAGGCAAATTTCACTCATAACTCATTGGCCTGATTTTATGCATCCTCTACGAGGATTTGCTTGATTCTTTCTTGGTACATTGTTACAATTATGGAACCTCTACGAGGTTATGCACTAAATTTTGAACCGTCCCCTAAACTATATTGTTTGGGTGTTGCCAGGAGGGAGTTACTATTAAAGGTAGTGAACATTTAGTTCACTCCGAAAAGTCAAAAAAAAACTTGCCATCAAAACACTAAAACACGAAGGGCCACAAAAGAATGAAAATAGTCTTTCTGAAGTTTTAATAAATTTAAGAACAGTGGTTTATACCTCGTTGAGGATTCATAGTTTGTTATTAATAAGTGGGGGGGGAGATTTGTAGTTCACCCAATCAAACCAGGGAAGGACAAATTCATTTCACCCAAATCTTATCGGTTGAACTCCCATGACAATTGTTGCAATCGCCGGATGTAATGGGGTCGTTCATTACGCGTACATCTCCCGAAGCGCCTTCAATCATGGCAAAAAGCCCATCACCCCAATTGATATTTTCGGTGGTGAAAAAATTCCCATTGGCATCTATCTCAACCACAAACCAGGGTACAGTAGGTGAAGCCGGGTTAACCGTCAGGATAAGGTACCCATTGGCTTGCGGGCTAATTTGTAAACTATCGTAAACAGAGCCTGCCACCATAAAACAGCCTTCGCCACCTTCGCCATCCTGGTGACAATTCATACAATCCTGCCCGGTTTTGTGGCTTTCGGTTTGCATGTTTTTTGAGATAACTGTTTCACCGCAGCCTTCTTTGTCGCAGGAGGAGAGCATGGTAAAAAGGATTCCGATAAGGGAAATAAAAATTAATGTTGTGGTTTTTTGAGGCATCTTGGAAAGTTTTGTTTACTTATTCAATCGCTATTAACGGCATCTCTCAAATTCTTTAAGTATCGAAATAGAATTCTCCCTGACTAAATCAGACTCCAGTTTTAATTTCTTTTCAAGCAGGAGCCTACTCCGACAAGGGTGAGGATATTCGATTGTTTTGTTGGTATATTTATTTTTTATCTTTTTCATTTTTAATCCTACTCAAAAATCTGATAAGCCATCACCCTGTTATCGAAAAATGTGGGTACAAGCAACAGGTCACTTTTTCCGATAACTTCAATATCTGCGGCGTTAACACTGATAGGTGTGGTATCAAAAAGTACACGGCTATTTCCGCTAAGGTCTGCCAGCTGAACTTTACCAGACCAATCGGAAAAAACAAAATACTGACCCTTCCATATTTCCAGGCCATCAATTCCCCCATCAACTTCAATCACATCTCGGTGACGCTTGTTCTCCAGGTTGACACTTTTTATTTTTCCTTTGGTACCGACGTACAATTCGTTGTTAAACCAGAAAAGCCCGTTGCTTCTTTCAAAAGTTCCTTTAGGAAGGAACACATCTATTTTATCACCTTCGAGCAGAAAAATTGCCCCAAGGCCAGAATCGGAAATAAACACCCGGCCCTGGTCATCGATGGTAATATCATTAAGAAATGTTGCACCCTCGGCATCGTAAATGGCGATAATTTCTTCGAGCCGCGTATCAATTTTAACCACCCGGTTTACATCGGCCACAAAAAGTGTATCAGCAATTATGCCCATTCCTTTGGGTGCATGCAGCCCGGTAATCCAATTTAATTCCACTACATTCCCTTTTATCCCTAACTTCGATATAAAGCCGTTGGCATCCTCCTCAGTTGGGTCACCATTAATATTGGATACATAAATAATATCGTTGGTTGGATCATAAATTACCGATTCGGGCACCTTGAAAACAGCTTCCGTTTCCCAGATTTTTTGGATATTATCGGAATAAAAGGCCTGCGAAAAACTTTGGTTACAAACTATCAGGCTAAGCATCAATAGAAATAGTAGATTTTTCATGCTGCGAATTTTTCTTCAAATATCCGAAAAAAAGTTGCAAGTCGGGTAAAAAAAGTTGCAGGTTGCAGGTTGCAGGTTACAGGTTGCAAGAACCTGCAACTTGTAACTTGTAACTTGCAACCTGCAATTAAACGCTAGCTGTCAAACAGTTTTGTGAGGCTTCATAAGCAAAGCTACATCATCAATCCTTTGCCTGATATTCTAAAGAATCGGATAACTGTCTGACAGCTTTGTCCTAAGCCTACTTTTTCTCCTCTTTGGGTGGCGGTGGCGGAGGAGTCCCTGGCTTACTAACTTTAAATTCATTCTCACCTTTCGGTGGAGGTGGTGGTGCATTTTTGTCAGAATCTGAGTCAGAATCTGAATCCCTGTCTATTTCCTTTTCTCCATTACCAAGGGTAAACTTGATTGGCACATTGAACTGGACACGCACCGGTTTGCC
>CAZBDF010000349.1:0-5530 GCA_964490385.1 uncultured Lentimicrobiaceae bacterium
TTAGCTGATTTTCCCGGCTTCGCCCATGCTGCTAAATTATAGCAATATGTGGTGGGGACGGGATTTTTTTTGGCCATTGGGTAGGAAACAAAGGGCAGCTTTTTCTCAGAAAAGTTGCCTTTTGTATAGCCAAATGAGAGAAGGGTGATAAGCCAGCTGGTGTACACTTTGAAATTTGTATATTTGTTTCATCGAAAATTTGAAATAAATTAAGATAAGGCTGGATAACAAGAGCGAAATTAGTCTAAACTTAATTGTAGATTTATAATGAGTGGGACAAATGCAATAATGAATATAGATATCATTCAGAACTTGATTTTTACATTTCGGGATACTCAAGTGATGATTGATCGTGATTTGGCTGAATTATATAGTGTTGAAACCAAAAACCTAAATAAAGCAGTATCAAGAAACATCAAAAGATTCCCTCCTAATTTTCGCTTCCAATTAACTGAGAAAGAGTTTGAAAGTTTGAGGTTCCAATCTGGAACCTCAAATGAGAGAGGAGGAAGAAGGTATTATCCTTATGTATTTACAGAGCAGGGCATAGCAATGCTTTCGGCCATTCTTCGTAGCGAAACAGCTATTAACATTAGTGTGCAAATAATGCAGGCTTTTGTGGAGATGAGGCACAGCTTGAAAGATAGTTTGATGCTTCAAACCCAAATTAAACAGATAGAAAAACAACAAACAATTTTTCAATTGAAAACCGACCAGAAATTTGAAAAAGTATTGAAAGCCTTAGAAAGTAAAGATGCAATCCCAAAACAAGGAATTTTCTTTGATGGGCAAATTTTTGATTCGTATAAATTAGTATCTGATATAATTCGTTCGGCAAAGAAAAGCATTGTACTTATCGACAATTATGTTGACGACACCGTATTAAGCCTTTTCTCGAAAAAAGACAAAACGGTAAATTGCGCCGTATTTACAAAAACAATATCCAAGCAATTAAAATTAGATGCTGAAAAATTTAACAAACAATACCCCACATTAATGCTAAAGCAGTTTACCAAAGCCCACGACCGCTTTCTGATTATTGACGAAAACTAGGTTTACCACATTGGTGCGTCGCTAAAAGATTTGGGTAAAAAATGGTTTGCATTCTCCAAAATGGACAAAGATTCAGTTACGATCATTGACTCAATTAAGGAGTTAATCAATAACCAAAACAAAGGGCAACCCTTTTTATAAGAGTTGCCCTTTGAATAAAAACCTAATGAAAGAAGGAACTGGTTTAATGTGCTTGTTGAATAAAGTTTACAAGTTGTTGCGTTAAAAGTTTAATACAAACCAAGTGTTTAATAGTTTTTCGTTGGCAGGAGGCCCCTGAAATTGCAGGTTATGAGTTGAGTAGTATAAGCAGTTCAGGTATGAAAAAAGTTGAGCGAAATGACAGTTAACAAGTTTAAAAGCAATTAAGCTAAGGGCTTGCCCAACCAACGAATATTGTGTAAGTTTACTGCGAAGAGTAAATGAGCTGAGTTATAGCTAACACAAACAATAATATGTTTGATTAGCACTGGAGTAGTTTGAAAGAAATGTAAGAACGTTGAGCCGAAAATTTGCAGTAATCATTATTACCAGATTCCACTAACATAGACGCATGTTTGTTCAATGGTTGCCTGAAAGTGAAAGTTTTTTCATTTTTTCTTTTTTGCTACTTGTGTGCAAGATTTTATCATTAAAGCGAAGACAAATTCATGAACCAGAATGACACTAATAACAGTGTGAAATCTCTTTTCCAAAAAAAAGCTGCCCGGGTTTTATGGGCAGCTAGTTATTATAAGAAAGGGGGGAGGGGGAAATCAAATTGAAAAATCCATCTTCTGTAAGAATGCGATTTAAAAAAACTAAGTCATTCAAATAAGTATAAATTGCTAAACTACTATTACTTATTTTTTGATAATCTTAAATGTGTTGTGCCTGGGGTTGTTTATAGTATTTACTTCAACCAGATAAACCCCGGGATAAAATTTATTCATGGGAATGCTGATTAGTTTTGAAGATTGGACAGCATGAATATCCTGGCTGTGCATTAGTTTACCCACGAGGTCGTAAATCTTAAGCTGAAAATCCTTATTGTTAGATTCAGTTATTAAAACATGAAGCGTTTCGCCAACAGGATTTGGGTAAAATTTATAGTTTGTTTTGTCAATTTCGCTTTCGCTGATTTCAGTAATATTTTCGTAAAGCTCAAGTTCAACACCATGGGCATTAGGGTTGGCCTCAGTTAAAATCACTGTATAAGGATCTGTTAACATGCCGGTGGATTCCGCAATTAAATTATAGGTACCAAGTTCCAGGTCATTAAAAGTAAAGCCTCCCAGATCATCGGAGTAGGTATAAAAAACCGGGTTCCCATTCTCATCAAATAGCAATATCTCTGTGTCGTGCTGTGGGCCATCCCCATAAAAGATCATGGATTCATTTGCCACAACCGAACCTTCTATCATACCAATACCATTCATTGTTGTAGCCGGCATTTCATTCAGGTAAATATGTGCAACATAATTATTCGTGTCAGCAATGTTAAGTGATTGTGCATTTTCCCACTGCAGTTGATTGCCATAATAGGTTGGAAAATAGTTCATCGAATTGCTTGAATGTCCGGTCAGGTTGAATTTTATGATGTATTTCCCCGAGAGCATATTCATATAATAATAATATCCATTTTGGGTAAAGTGTGTTGTATCGATGGCAATCAGGTCATTATCTATTTTTCTGAATAAACTTACCCTGGCAGTGTCCCCTGTATGAGAAGGATTGTTTATAGGGAAATCTCCTGCAAAAACCATCCCTCCAAAATCGTAGTATTCAGGGGTTGTTATCTGCTTCAATCCTGTGTCTTCGCAATCTTCGCCCCAGGCATTTTGTACAATTATAGTTAGTTTAACTTCATAATCGCCACCTTCTGCATATTGATGGCTGGGGTGTTGTTCGTTTGAAAAGTTGCTGTCGCCAAAGTCCCAGAGCCATTCGTCAGGCTCCCCTTGCGATAAATCAACAAAATGATACAAATTGGGTTTGTTTACACCCATGTCAACTTCGGCCTGAAAGGCAGCATTGCAAGTAGGGAGCGGAGGGTAAACCGTAACATTATAACATAGCGTGCTATTACAGAAAAGCAAAGAGTCAAGGTTGAAAACCGAAAGGCAAACCTCATAACTTCCAGTATCGGAGTAAATGTGTGTTGGGTTTTGTTCTTCAGAACTTAAGCCATCCCCAAAATCCCATTCCCATGCGTCAATGCTGCCGATAGAAATATCTGTAAAAACAAACTCAAAAGGATTTTCACCTTCGTTTGTAAATTCGAAATCAGCTTCACAAAGTTGCGGTATTTCTATAAATATTGTCTCACAATAAGTGTCTTCGCAAGGCCCCCAATCGTCGTAAATTGTAAGGCAAACAACGAACTCTCCTTCATCCGTGTAGGTATGCACGGGGTTTTGTAAATCAGAAGTCATCCCATCCCCAAAATCCCACTCCCAACTTTCGATATCCCCGATTGAGGCATCGCTAAAGCTAAACTCAAGCAGGTTATCAGGATCCTGCTCAAACTCGAAAAGTGCCTGGCACACAGGAGCAACATCAATAATTACTTCATCACAAAAAGTATCCTGGCAAGGGCCCCAGATACTCGATACGGTGAGGCATACATTAAAAATTCCTTCGGTAGTATAAGTATGTATGGGATGCTGCAAATCTGAGGTATTACCATCACCGAAATCCCAGAGCCATTCTGAATTCATTCCATACGATAGGTCAGTAAATTGCACTGACATCGAATCGTTTGGTAAATATTCATATTCAAAGAATGCTTCACAATCAGGTGCTTCAAATACATCAACATCATTGCAAATAGAGTCGTAACATCCGGTTGCGCCATTCGTAATCAGCAAACAGGTTTTATACGTCCCTTCTTCCTGATAGGTATGCAATGGGTTTTCGTTGAAGGAAGTATTGCCGTCGCCAAAATCCCATAACCAGAAGTCAGTTTCGCCCACTGACTGGTCGGAAAACTGAACCGAGAGGGGATTTGGTGCTTGTAATTCGTAAGTAAAATCAGCATTGCAAATACCTGATCCGGTAGCATTTATGGAGGTGCAATACTGGTCGTAGCATTGGGTTGTGCCATTGTAAATCTCGAGACACACCTTGTAAATTCCTTTTTCAGGGAAGGTATGAGTGGGCGCTGCATCATAGGAAATAGTGCCGTCGCCAAAATCCCAAACCCACCAATTATAACCACCAAGGGAAGTATTTTGAAAGTGAAAAAACAGTGGGATAACAGGATGTTGGGTCGCATTAAAATTTGCCTGGCAATCGGGTGTGGTTTCCACAAACACGACATCGCAATACTTGTCGAAAATGTTGGTCTGTTTATTTTCCACCAAAAGGCAAACATTGTATTCGCCAGGCTCGCTAAAAACATGGTTAGGGTCGCTCAGGAAAGAAGATGTGCTGTCTCCAAAATCCCATTCCCAAGTATCAATATCACCTAATGAAAGATCAATGAATTGATAATTCAATGGTTCATCGGGATTTTTGTAATAGTCGAAAAAGGCATAAAACTGCTGCTCTTCACCCACGTAAACCGGTTCGCAATAGGTGTCGGTGCAGCCCGAGAAAAAATCAGTTACTGTTAAACAAACATTGTATGTCCCCTCTTGAAGAAAAGTATGTAAAGGGTTTTTCCAGAAGGAATAAGTCCCATCTCCAAAATCCCATTCCCACGTGGTGATATTTCCTTGTGAATTATCAATAAATTTTATTTGTAAAGGTTCGTCAGGAATTTGATAATGGTGGAAATTGGCCAGGCAATCCCTTGTAATTGCTGAGTCCTTCTCAGGAATAAAGCTACCTGAGCCATGAGCGGCAGGCATTAATCCTGCAAAAGCAAATATCAGGATTAAAAGGTAAATGTGTTTTTTAATCATTCTAAGTGTCCTTATAAATCAAAGTACAATCCACATCTGACACCAATACCATATGGATTTTTTAGTGTGTTGCCTGAGTTATCGTAAACCGATTTCAGGTAGTATCTGTAAGTTGGTTCAGCCAAAATCCCCACTTTTTCGTTCAACTGGAATTTGAACCTGACGCTCACCAGAACCTGGATACTTGTATTCATCCGGGTTGGTGTATAATTTTCAATTTGATTAACAGTGGCATCTGGATTATAGAAATCAAGGGTCTGTTCTTGTTTGTTGAGCAGGAACGAAAAACTTGGGCCTGCCTTAATGTAAGCAGAAAACAGTCCACGTACTACCGCTTGGTAACCTATCAACAATGGTACTTGAAGATAAGAATAATGGTTTTGGGTTTGTTCGTGTATTTCGTGCTGAACTGAATCATAAACCATTACAGTATTTGTCTCAAAAATCACCTCACCCGGATTGTTAGGGTCAGGTACAAATCCACCAACTTCGTTATAGTATCCAATGCTGTCATATGTTTCCATGTCAACCATGTAGTCGCCCAAATCGTTGGTGTAATTGTACTCCAGTCCGCCTTCAAAAACAAACCT
>CAZBDF010000350.1:0-5490 GCA_964490385.1 uncultured Lentimicrobiaceae bacterium
TGCTGATAAATAGTAGCATCCAATATATAGAAAATCAATTTACACCACCCCACCTCCAAGGTTTTGAAAACCTGGGAGGCCTCTGTGCTAAAAAAGGATCACTTTCACAATCAACGACAGCCCCAACAGCAGCAGTACCGCATAAACCCATGTATAGAATTTCTCATTTCGAAATTTGGTAAACCATTTTTCACCAATAAAAAAAGTGATGAAGACAATTGGTAAGCCTGCAAGAAAATAAAAGAACACTTCCCGGCTTATATTTCCCCAGGCAAAATGACCTGCCACCACACCAATTCCGGTAAAGAAAAAATAACTCTGCAAAGTAGATCGGAAATCCTTTGCCTGCCAGTCTTGAGATGACAAGAGCATTATCACCGGCGGGCCATTGGTATTATAGGCAGCCCCAAGTATTCCGCTCACAAACCCCACAGGATAAACCAAAATGTTGTGCACTTTGTTTTTGAGATGAAAATCAATCTTCGATATTTTGACAATTGCAAACAATACCAGGATGACACCGAGGCTAACATTAATGATTTCTTCATTAATCTCGCTCAGGTAAAATAAGCCGACAGGAACACCAATCAATCCACTGATTACAAGGTTCAGGGTAATTTTTATCCTGACCGATCTTCGGTTTTTGTAATAAATAAGGAATGCGATTACAAATGCCAATAAGGCCATGAGCGGTGCAGCAACCTGAATTCCAATAAGCAATACCAATAGCGGCATTGCAATCAGAGCATCGCCAAAACCAAAAGTGGCGCGAACCAGAAAAGCAACAAAAATAATGAGTAAGACGAGGGCAAATTCCATTGGTGAAAAATTGGACACAAAAGTTCAGGCGAAAATACGAATTCAATTTGGAAATTTGAAAATGAGATGATTTGATGATGGGGCAATTTGCTGGTTTGATAAGTAGTGCAGGCCACTAAAGTCCAATATTTATTCTTAAAAAAATGGATTCCCGCAGATTTTGCTGGTTTACGCTGAACAAGGATTACGAATATCTCTGTTATTATTGGGAAACTTGAATGCAAGACAGATGATAAATCTTGCTAAAGAAAATCATGGGTGTTAATCAGATACTCCATGCTGATCAATAAAGACAATGATTTTTTCTCTCTCGAAATTAAATAACTTTGTTCCCTAATTTCAATATTAGCATCCATTTTAAAAAACAAATAAATGATGTTGACCAGAATATTTACAATTCTTTTTCTTCTCACAAATTCAATAAATACTTTTTCACAAACAGAGGCAAGTGGAAATCAATCGGGCACCTGGACTACCGATAGCGCACCATACCCTGTGGTGGGTGAAATTATAGTTCCACCTGACCAGACATTACATATTGAGGCCGGGGTTGTAATCAGTTTTGAGGGACATTATAAATTTACTGTAAATGGAACTTTGCTGGCAATGGGTACTGAATCCGATAGCATTTTTTTCACAACGGATGATCCTGTTATGGGTTGGCACGGTGTCAGGCTTACAGAATTGCAAAGTGGCAGCAGCCTGATTTATTGCCGGATAGAATATGGCAAAACAAGCGGAAGCAATTTTCCTGACCAACATGGAGGGGGAATAATGCTGCACGGATCAAATGCCATAGTTGATCATTGTACGTTTGCGAATAATGATGCTTCCGCTGATGACAATGGCATGGGTGGTGCAATTTATGGCATTAACACCTCAGGACAAACTCAAATAACAAATTGCAGCTTTATTAACAATCGAATCTGCTTATGGGGAAATAATAACTGTTGTTGATATGGATGCAACAGATTATTTTGGATTTGCCCCAGACATGGGCTGCTATGAATATGGAATAGCCACGAGCGTAAATATTTCCGGGAGTATCGATTTATCAATTTTCCCAAACCCAACAAATGGGATACTAAATATTGATTTTGCAGATCAAAAAATCCGCCGGTTCGTAATTTCTGACCTGCAAGGCAAGGCAGTGATTGAAAAAACAAATGAAGTTAAAACCCAAAGGCTCGACTTATCCGGTTTAGAAAGCGGGGTATATATTATTACCTTTGGAACAGAGAGTGGAACTTTCACAAACAAAATAGTGAAGCAGTAGCTTTATGCAGAACCCCAGAAAAATTTAACTTAATTCAAACAAGCTTCCAAACAGACGGTTTCAGCATTTGGATAAACATTCATCCGAGTTGAAGGGGATAAGATCCTGCGTACTCAAAAGATGCATAGGTGATACTAGCAACAGGAAAAACACAAAGGGGAATAAAGTTTTTATTTTCATAGCTTGATGGCTTTATGGTTATTTTTTAAGGTCATCATATATTTTCCACAAATATCTTGGCGGTCAATCAATCCAAACTCACGGGAATCAATGCTGTTGTCGCGGTTATCGCCCAAAATAAAATAGTGCCCTGGCTTTACAGTTATTGGCCCAAAATAGGAATAGTGCGTTCCGTGTTTTTCAAAAGCTATCAAATGATCCAGGCCCATCCCATATTCATGGGCAATCAATTCGCCCATTTCATCAATAGCAGATATGCCCATTTTCTGTTTATCAACCAGAATTTGATCCAATATAATATCGTTTATCACCAACTGATTATTCCGCAACTCGATTTTATCGCCCGGTAAACCGACGACCCTTTCCAAGAACATAGTTTTACTTTCAAATTGTGGGATCCGGCAAATCACCATATCGCCACGTCTGGGATTGGAATAACTAAATAATTTAAAACCTGTCATTGACAAGGGTTTAATGTCCTTGAATATCCATATAATCCTTTTTCTTGTTCTTTTTTTGTAGATTTTTTCATACTACTAAATATTTGAATTAAATATTGCTATCAAAATTAAACCTGAAAAAATACAATGGTGTTTTTGTATAAAATAATCCTAAATCCAATAGTGTTTCGTAATATTTTAATCTAAAATCCAATGGTGTTTTACAAAAATCTGATGGAAGTGGAAAAAGTGCATTCAGAAATTTTAACCTCATTCAAGTATGATTTCGCAAAGTATGGTACACGCAAGCAGCAAGAATACCTGAATGAATGCCTTGAGTATTCGGCAAACAATGTTGGCAAAAAGGTTAAATACGTCAATATCAATAAAAATGCCCATTCTTCCAAATTAAAGGAAGCTTTGCTGAAGCTGGAGTTGAGCCGGATTATACATTTGGTGCGACGCACCAAGTCCTCAAAAGTCCCTATCAGCCAATACGTGGATAAAGAAACCTTTAAACCTGTGTTTCTTGATATCGGCCTGATGTGTAATTTATCAAGAATCAAACTTTCTGATGTAAGTAACTTAGTTACAGATTTTGAAGGGGCACTTGCCGAACAATTTATTGGGCAGGAACTAATTTCAACGTTTGAATATTTTGAAGATGCCAGACTTTACTATTGGTCGCGTGAAGCAAAAAATGCCAACGCCGAAATAGATTATCTTTTCCAGTTGGGTAATAAAATTTATCCGGTTGAGGTTAAAGCAGGTAAAACAGGCACACTAAAATCTTTGCAGGTTTATTTAGCCGAAAAAAACGAGGATACAGGGCTTCGCTTTAATCTTGATTTACCTTCGGAGGGAACTAAACTCTCAGCTACCATCAATATAAAAAGGGTAATAAAAAACCTTGAATACAACCTGATATCATTGCCCCTGCACTTTGCAGGAAATATCAGAAGCAAACAATTGATAGACTTATAAAGATGGTGGTTGATATTCAGGATAGAGAGTGCACATCAAATTGATCTGCAGATTCAAATTAAAGGTAAGGGGCTTTTTGTAACTTTGCATCTCAATTTGTTTGCAAATGACAGAACTCGACAACATCCATAAAAACCACGATTCGGCCCTGAAAGTGAATGAAGGAATTGAGCAGCCCGATTCGGTAAATCAATCTGCTATTGCGCGATTTAAAAAACTCAACAGGAAGTTGTTTAGTCCCGAGGAGTACTACACAGGGATTATTGCCGGAAATATGGCCATGCTCAGCAAGGCCATCACCCTGGTTGAAAGTACCAATCCCATGCACCATGATCTGGCCCAGCAAATTATCGAGCGTTGTTTGCCACATTCCGGAAATTCATTGAGGATTGGAATTACCGGTGTTCCCGGTGTTGGCAAGAGTACCTTTATCGAAGCACTTGGGAAAAAGTTGACTTTGACCGGCAACAAATTGGCAGTGCTGGCCATCGACCCCAGCAGCAGCCGAACCAAAGGAAGCATCCTTGGCGACAAAACCCGCATGGAAGAATTAAGTATCGACAAAAATGCCTTTATCCGCCCCTCACCTTCAGCAGGATCATTGGGTGGCGTGGCCCGGAAAACAAAAGAATCAATCATACTTTGTGAAACTGCCGGATTTGATGTGATCTTTGTAGAAACCGTTGGTGTGGGCCAATCGGAAGTAGCTGTTCATTCGATGGTCGATTTTTTCCTTTTGCTTATGCTGGCAGGCGCAGGGGATGAACTGCAGGGCATCAAGCGTGGTATCATGGAAATGGCCGATTCAATTTTCATCAATAAAGCTGATGGCGACAACCTTCAGAAGGCAAAGAATGCCCGTGTTGAATACCAAAATGCCCTCCACCTCTTCCCTCCCACCGAATCGGGCTGGATGCCAAAGGTTGGAACATGTTCAGCACAAAGCAGGGAAGGAATAAATGATGTTTGGGAAATCATAAAGCAATATGAAGTACACACAAAATCGAATGGATATTTTGGATTAAAAAGACAAGAACAGAAAAAACTGATCATGCTCGATACCATTAACGAATTGCTAAAAAGTGATTTTTACAACAATGAGTTGATAAAAGATGCAATACTAAAAACGGAAGATGACATACTGAACGATAAAATCAGTTCCTATGTGGCTGCGCAGAGATTGATAGATATTTATTATGAAAGTAAGGTTGGGTGACAGATGACGGGTGACAGATGACGGGTGACGGGTGACGGGTGATAGGTGACGGATGACAGGTGACGGTTGAAAGAAGAAGGTGATCGGTGACTGGTAATCGGTGATCAGATGACTTTCTAACGTCCGGCAGGACTTAGAAACGTCAAAAGAAAATGTGAGCTTGAGTGACGGATGCCGGGTAACGGGTGACGGATGGAGAGAAGAAGGTAATCAGTGATCCAATGTCAATAAGTTAAGGCAATGATAATGATGTATGATTGTCGATTAACCCGCCTTGCCGCGAGGCAGGCGATTTTTAATATAAGATGTACCTGATTATCACATTACAATAAATCTCCCATGGGGATACCTCTGGCAAAAAATCAACACTCGTTAATCATCAATCAAAAATAAAATTCTTAACTTATTGGCAGTAATCGGATATCGGATGACTTTCTAACGTCCGGCAGGACTTAGTAACGTCAAAAAGAGATAGTAAGCTTGAGTGACGGATGCCGCGTGACAGGTGACCGATTACCATTCACCAATCACCAATCACTGTTCACCAATCACTGTTCACCAATCACTGTTCACCA
>CAZBDF010000351.1:0-1219 GCA_964490385.1 uncultured Lentimicrobiaceae bacterium
CCTGCCTGAAATTTCGAAGATCGGGAATGGCCACAAATACCATCTTTCCACCAGGGCGATCTTAACCGAAATATGGGAAATCTCTCCGGGGGATAGAATGGAATCGCCCACGGTTACAAAATTAAAAAGTGAGGTGTTTAAAAGGTTTTCCCTTGATTGGCTAAAAACACCCATCAGCTCAAATGCCTGAATGGTATCGCCCACAACAAAAGTGAGTTCCCTGAATATGATTTTGTCTTTGGTTACTTTGTTGCCCGAAAGAATGATGGCATCAACCACAAATTGATTTCGGCTATCCTTTACATCAGAAAGGGTATAAATGCTGTCTTTCTCAACCACCTGTCGGTTAAAAATTTGCCCCAGGCCAGTAAAATAGCAACAAACAACAAATAGTATTGTTAGCGAAAAGAGTTTCATTAGTTAGTGATTGATCTTGCAGCCCCAAATATACAAGCTTTTATATGTTTGACATGAACTTGTTAAGAATAAAATTTGCCCTGGTTTGGTATTTCCAACCCTACCCATAATTACTCAAGGCCAAGCTAAGAATAGGTTGAGAAAGATGAAGTATTTGATAATCTTTGAGGCCGGCCTAATACTTGAGATAGGTCAACAACGATTCATACCTTTCAATCAACAAATCATCGTCCTTTTTATTATCCCCAAAATAGCCGACTATCTCGTAATTGAAGCGCTCAAACGACTGGATTATTGCTTCAATATTAATGCGGTTAACTTTTAGGGTAATTTGCAATTTGCTTGAAATAGATGCGGGTTTTATAAATAAGCTCAATATTTTGGCATCATTCGATTCAACGATCCTTGAAATCTCAGTCAATGAATAGTCATTTTGGTTCATCTCCAAAATTATAACCCCACCAGGGTTTTGCACTGAAAGTGATTCAGCCATTTCGTTAATGATTTTTTCGCGGGTAATAACGCCCAGGTACGCATGGTTTTCGGCCACAATCGGCAAAAGCGAAAGGTTTTGCTCAAACAACATCTGCAAAGCATTGTAATAATGTTCGGTACCCAAAATGAAAGACCTGCTGGCTCTGTTACTGAAAGCAGATATCATGGTGGACTGGTCGTCAACATCCATAAGTTCGGCATCTCCAATCAGCCCCAAATATTCCTTGCCATCAGTTATTGGAAGGTGGCTTACCCTGAATTCATCCATCCATGTAAGTGCCGCCCCCACTGTGTCAGTCTTGCGAAG
>CAZBDF010000351.1:1319-5485 GCA_964490385.1 uncultured Lentimicrobiaceae bacterium
ATTCAGTGATAGTAAACGCTGGTAAAATTAAGAAATTACATTGATCCTCTATTCCCACTCCCACTCATCTTTTTCCAGATAGTCGTCGTTGTAAATCCTGAGGTAGCTATTGTATCGTGATAGAGGAATATCACCCTTGTCAACTGCATCTTTAACGGCGCATTTTGGCTCGTGAATATGTGTGCAGTTATTAAACTGACAATCGTGCATATACCTTCTCATTTCAGGAAAACGCTCGGCAATTTCCTCTTTTCTAAAATCCACAAGGCCAAATTCCTTGATTCCCGGTGTGTCGATAACAAAGCCCCCAAAGGATAAATGGTGCATTTCGGGATAGGTGGTAGTGTGTTTTCCCATTTTATGATAATCCGATATTTTTCCGGTTTTGATTTTTAATCCTGGTTGAATGGCATTAACAAGTGCCGATTTTCCAACCCCTGAAATACCTGAAAACAAAATAACTTTGCCCTTTATCAATTCAATTACCTGATCAATATTTTTCCCGGAAATCGCAGACACAGCAAAGCATGGATATTCGGCAGCTTCGTAAATTGAGATCAATTCCTCAAGGCGGGCAAGTTCTTTTTGTCCATAAATGTCAACCTTGTTGAAAACAATCGCTGCATTGATATGATATGCCTCGGCGGTAACCAGGAAACGGTCGATAAAGCCAAGTGAAGTAAGTGGGTTTTTTAGTGTCACGACCAAAATTGCCATATCGATATTGGCAGCGATGATGTGGGATACTTTGGATAAATTTGTCGATTTGCGGATGATATGATTGTGCCTTGGGCCTATTTCCCGGATCATCCCAATATTTTCATTGGCTTGCATTTCAAAAACAACTTTATCGCCAACGGCCACAGGGTTAGTGGTTTTAATTCCCTTCATCCTGAACTTGCCTTTGAGCTTACACTCAATCTCTTCGCCAGGGGCAGTGCGCACCCTGAACCAGCTACCTGTCGATTTAACTACTATTCCTTCCAATGCCAATTGCTTTATTATTTGCTCAATTGAATTATTTCAATAAATTTGTGGTAAATTTATACTTTTCAAGCATATCAAATACCCGTCCAATATGAACTTATCAACTATAATTGCATTTCTAATTCCGCCTCTTATTGCATTAATCCTGATTATAATGGCCTCGAGGATACTTAATAAAAAACACCTGGCCCTATTTGCAAGTTCATATTTTTTTGGGATACTTACGGTAATTCCAATGATAGCCGGACTATACTTTGCCTTGGAAAACAACTTATTAAAATTCCCCCATAGCTTTACAAACATATTATTATTCTCGTTTATAGTTGTGGGCTTTTTGGCAGAATTCACAAAATATATACTCTTAAAGCACTATTTCATTCCAAAAGATGGGATACATAAACCTTTCGATGGGATTTTATTTTCGGTAATGATTTCGATGGGATTTGCCACAGCTGCTAATGTTTATTTTTTCACTGCATTGCCAGCTCCGTTTAACCTTCCGATGGTTTATTATAGCTTGCCCGTAACAAATTTAATTGTTGGGATAATGCTTGGTTTTTTTGCGGGTATTGGCAAATTCCGAAAAAATCGTATTGATTTTTGGATCGGTCTTGGAGTGGCAATATTCTTCCAGGGATTTTATATTTTTGGGCTTCTTGCCGCCGATTATTTATTGATTGCCCTGGTGGGTATAGTTACATTAATTATTGCAGTGTTGCTTTCGTTAAGGTCTTTAAATTCCAATGCACAACAAACAATGTAGCTGGCCTTAATCTTTAGCTGATGCAATCATAATATTAATCATCCTGGTTAAAGTATTTTGTTTCTGCGGATGAGCCATCCAAAAAAATAATAGATTTGAGTGATTTATTAAAACTGTTAAATTTTCATAAATTCAGATTACAGAACTTTTTGCCTGGAATTGCAGCATTTTTAATTTGACTACTTTTGTTTCATAATTGTTTACTATCAATAATTTAGCTAAAAAATTTTAGATATGAATAGAATTACAGTAATTGGTGCCGGTAATGTTGGTGCAACATGTGCGAATGTAATTGCGCATAAAAACCTCGCCAAAGAGGTTGTATTAGTGGATATTAAAGAGGGTGTTGCTGAAGGGAAAGCACTTGACATATGGCAAACTTCTGCCATCAACAATTTCGATACACGCGTAGTTGGTGTGACCAACGATTACCTGCGGACCAAAGGTTCCGGGATTGTCGTTATAACATCTGGCATCCCGCGTAAGCCGGGTATGAGCCGCGATGACCTGATCAGGACCAACGCAAATATCATAGTAGAGGTAACCGAAAAAGTTGTGAAATATTCACCTGAGGCCATCATTATTGTTGTTTCCAATCCACTCGACGTTATGACCTACGCAGCATGGAAAGCGGCAAATAAACCATCACGCAAAGTTTTCGGTATGGCGGGCATACTCGATACCGGAAGGTACATTGCATTTCTATCCACTGCATTAGATGTGTCCCCCAAAGACATCCAGGCATTATTACTTGGTGGGCACGGCGACTCAATGGTTCCCTTAAGAAGATATACTTCAGTGAAAGGGATACCTATTACCGAACTTTTGGGCAAGGATGAAATTGATCAAATTGTTGAACGGACACGCAAAGGTGGTGGCGAATTGGTAAACCTCATGGGGACTTCGGCATGGTATGCACCAGGTGCGGCAGCTGCACAAATGGTTGAAAGTATTGTTGATGACCAAAAAAGGATTTTCCCTGTTTGCGCGCGCCTTGATGGTGAATATGGAATTAAAGACCTCTATATTGGTGTCCCTGTAAAACTGGGAAAAAATGGTATCGAGGAAATTATTGAACTCAACCTTAACCAAAGAGAGCACAAATTGTTGATGGACTCAGCCGATCAGGTTCGTGGCATTACCACTGTTTTGGATGACATGAACCTTTTCGGGGACTGAAATTCATAAAATATTTTTTCGCGGGCATTTCGTGATTATTATCAGGGAATGCCTTTTTCTGTTTAAATTAGGCGATTAAAAAACCACTAATGCTAATATGTTAACTATATTTTTGTTGCTCACAGATAGTTTGATACGTCTATGAAAAAAATTGTGGTGTTGACCGGAGCAGGCATCAGTGCCGAAAGTGGCCTGAAAACTTTTAGGGACAGCAATGGCCTTTGGCGCACTTATCGTTTCGAAGAAGTGGCAAGCCCCAATGCCTGGCATTCCAACCCCGGGTTAGTTCTCGAATTTTACAATATCCGGCGCAAGCAGTTGCTCGAAGTAGGCCCAAATGCCGCGCACCTTGCCCTGGTAAAACTTGAACAGAAATACGATGTGAGGATAGTTACACAAAATGTTGATGACTTGCACGAACGCGCTGGATCGGCAAACATCCTTCATATCCATGGCGAATTGCGCAAAGCAAGAAGTACAGCCAACCCTTCTTTGGTAAGGGATATAGATGGTTGGGAATTGAAGTTGGGCGACATGTGTGAAAAAGGAAGCCAGCTCAGGCCACACGTGGTTTGGTTTGGTGAGTCGGTAGATATGATTGTGCCTGCGGCGGAGATTACCAGGTCTGCCGATATGGTCATCGTTATCGGAACATCGCTCGCCGTTTACCCGGCAGCAGGGCTTATTTATGATGTATCAGATAATATCCCAAAATATTACATCGATCCGAATGCAGGACCAATACATAGTATTTCGAACCTGACAGCTATTCCCGGAAAGGCAGCCAAAGAAGTCCCGATACTTGTAGATCAACTGCTGGCTTTGTAAAACCGCTAAAGATGAAGCTCAAAAATATAACTCCGAATGAAGCTTTGGGTAAAGCACAAAAATATTGCGCTTATCAGGAGCGGTGCGCTTTTGAAGTAAGGCGAAAATTATATGGCTGGGGGCTGGCGAATGAACAAATTGACGCAGTAATCAGTAAGCTTGAAAAGGATAATTTTTTATCGGAAGCCAGGTTTGCAGCACTTTTTGTAAGAAGCAAAGTAAACCAGAAAAAGTGGGGCAAACTAAAAATTGAAGCCGAACTAATTGCCAGAAATATTGAATTTGCAATTATCCAAGAACAAATTGCAAACATTGATGTTGATACTTACAATGAAAATATCAACTCACTCATCGTCAGTAAAACGAAAGAACTCGAAAGGTTTGAACCTATTAAAAAAATACAAAAGCT
>CAZBDF010000352.1:0-3577 GCA_964490385.1 uncultured Lentimicrobiaceae bacterium
ACAACCCAGGAACAGATTGATAATTTTCAAAGCGATTATCCGGGTTGTACTGAGATTGAAGGGGATGTGGAAATAAAGGGGGATGGTATAACCAATTTAAATGGATTAATTGAGTTGATTGCTATCTATGGAGATTTGTGGATTAGACAAAATGATGGACTATCGACCTTAACCGGGCTGGAGAATTTGGCAACAATTGGCGAGGGGTTATTTCTTGAGAGCAATTCTGCCATAGTAAATTTCACAGGCCTTAACGGTTTGACTTCTTTGGAAGGGAATCTAACTTTATGGGACAACGGTGCCATTACTAATTTTATAGGTCTTGAAAGCTTGTTCTCAGTTGGAGGACTAAGTGTATTAAACAATATTTCAGTAATAAATTTTGCAGGTCTAAATAACTTGCAATGTATTAAGGGATACGTAAATATCAAGTACAACAATAATCTGACAAATTTTGCTGGACTTGAAAACCTTACTTCTATTGAAGACTATCTTTGGATACAGTATAACGATGTCTTATCAAGTTTAAGAGGGCTCGATAATATAACTTCTATACGGGGATTCCTTGCAATTAGCTTCAATCCTGAACTAACAAGTTTAATAAACCTTGTTAACCTGAAATCAATTGATGGGGATCTTCATATCATGAAAAACGATGCGCTTATAAACTTAACAGGACTGGAAAATATTGATTCGAACTCAATAGTTGATTTGTTCATTCGACTTAACGATCACCTATCTTCATGTGAACTTGCAAGCATATGCAATTATCTTTTAATTCCCAACGGGGTACTTGAAATTCATAGCAATGCACCGGGTTGCAACAGCCCGGAAGAAGTAGAAGAGGCTTGCGAGACTATCTCCGTTGAAGAAAATAATTCAAAGTCCCCAATTTCAATTTATCCAAACCCGGCCAAAAAAGAATTGTTTGTTTCTGCTAATGCTGGAATGGGAGTTTTAAAAATAAATATCTACATGCAAACTGGTCAAAATGTTTTAAGCCAGGGGTTTTGCACCGAAGCAATCGATATTTCCATGCTTAAACCTGGGATGTACATTATTGAGGTAAGTGCTGACGATTTCATGATAAGGGAGAAGTTGGTGGTTAAATAATTCTTGAAGCTGTCAATTGTCCAAATTTTAATAGTAAGCATTTTGCCGCAAAAGTGGATTAGCCTCATTTCATTCATCGATTATTGCAAAAAGCACAAAAATATTTTAAGTAACTTTGTGTTATATTCTTTAATAATGCAGCTATGGATAACGAAATCACAATAAGTAATTTAGACAAAGTAGTCTTCGATAGGTTAAAATTTGAAGCAGACAGGCAGGGGACTGATCTTAAAACTTTAATTGTGCAAATAGTTAAAAGGAGTCTTGGATTGGAAAATGTTTCTGATAAATCCACAATTTATAATGACCTCGACCATTTATCAGGAGTCTGGTCAATGGAGGAATTCATTCAATTCAAGGGTAATGTTACAGAATTCAGTCGAATAGAAGGGGAATTATGGAAATAAAAACTAACCGGTAATAACGCCCACCAAGGTTGTCCTACCCACTTTTAAAATGCTCTCCAACAATCAAGCAATTATTCTACTTTTGCCCACAAATAGTTTGTCATTTTATCATTTTATCATTGCCACATTTAATCATTTTATCACTCATTCACTCATTCACTCATTCACTCATTCACACATTCACACATTCAATCATTTCCCCCATGTCAAGAAGAAGAAAACCAATCCCAATATTAGAGCAAGTAGAAATCATTGATGCCGGATCAGAAGGCAAAGCCCTGGCGCGTGTGGACAACCTGGTTGTATTTGTCCCCTTTGTGGTTCCTGGCGATATTGTGGATATTCAGGTTACGCGCCGTAAAAAATCTTTTTATGAAGGTAAAGCCATCAAGTTTCATCATTATTCCGAAAAACGCATCGAAGCCAAATGCGAGCATTATGGCTTGTGTGGTGGTTGTAAATGGCAAATCATGCCATATAGTGATCAGTTGATGTACAAACAAAAGCAGGTAGTTGATAATTTTGAGCGGATCGGGAAATTGGACACTTCCAACATAAACCCCATACTTCCATCAGACGAGCAGTACTTTTACAGGAACAAGCTGGAGTTTACCTTTTCGAGTAAGAAATGGCTTACCGAAGATGAAATGGCCGATGATGAAATTCGGGATATGAACGGGCTTGGGTTCCATTTGCCTGGTATGTTCGACAAGGTTGTTGATGTGAAAAATTGCTACTTGCAGCCGGAACCCTCCAACAGTATTCGCCTTGCCTTGAAGAAAATTGCTACCGAAAATCAATTTACCTTTTATGATAACCGGGCACATCATGGATTTTTGCGGAATGTAATTATCCGCACTTCTTCGACAGGTGAAGTAATGGTGATTGTGATTTTTGCTGAAGACAATGACGATGATATCAAACTGATGCTCGGACATCTGAAGACTTCATTCCCCGAAATCACCAGCCTGATGTGGGTGGTAAACAAAAAACTGAATGATACTATCTTCGATCAGGATGTGCATCTTTTTAGTGGAAACCCTTTTATTATTGAAGAGATGGAAGACCTGAAATTTAAGGTTGGCCCAAAATCTTTTTATCAAACCAATTCGGCGCAAGCCTATAACCTTTATAAAATTGCCCGCGAATTTGCAGATTTTAAAGGTGATGAAACCGTTTACGACCTTTATTGCGGAACAGGTACAATTACAAATTTTGTTGCCCCTTCGGTGAAAAAGGTTGTAGGTGTTGAAATTGTTCCCGACGCCATCGAAGATGCAAAGCACAATTCCGAATTGAATGGAATCACAAATACAGCTTTCTTTGCCGGCGACCTTGCAAAATTGTTGGACGAAGAGTTTGTTGCCAGCGAAGGCCTTCCCGATATCGTCATCACCGACCCGCCCCGTGCCGGCATGCATACTAAGGTCATTAACCAGTTACTAAAAGCCGGACCTGAAAAAATTATTTACGTGAGCTGTAATCCGGCAACCCAGGCCAGGGATATTGATTTGATGCGCGAAAAATACGATCTTGTAAAAACCCAGCCCGTGGACATGTTTCCACAGACACATCATGTTGAGAATGTATGTTTGTTGGTGAGGAAGATGTAAGAAGGTGATCGGTAGTCGGTAATCAGTAATTGGTGATCGGTAATCGGTAATTGGTGGTCAGTAATTGGTATGCAGGCGTTAGTGAAGAAAACAAAATGGGACAACAGCGAGTTCGAAGTTTTTCAATCAGCTTGTTAAGCTCTTTAGCCTTTCATTTCAGTCAGAAGTTTCAAACAAGTTAAGCCAACTTCGAAGGGCTAACAACGATGTTATGAAAGGTGGTAATCAGTAATTGGTAATCGGAAATCAGTAATCGGTGATCGGTAATCGGTCAGTGTTTTCCGTTGGCTAAGGATTAAACGGATCTGATCCTTTCGGCCAGCATAGCCACATCAACATCTTCTCCCACCACTTCTAATTGCGCCATTTGATAAAACTTTTCCCTCACTTCAAGGTCATCATTAATCCGTTTCATTAAATCATCATCAGATAAATGAGAAATTC
>CAZBDF010000352.1:3677-5451 GCA_964490385.1 uncultured Lentimicrobiaceae bacterium
TCAAGGTCATCATTAATCCGTTTCATTAAATCATCATCAGATAAATGAGAAATTCGCGGCCGTGATCGTCTCGAATTTTTCAGCCTTTCAAACAGGGAATCAGGGCGCATTTTAATATAAACCGAAAATCCATTTTGATTGATGATGTCCATATTTCCATGAAAACAAGGTGTTCCCCCTCCCGTGGAGATTACACAATAGTCGAGCTTTGATGTTTTTTGCACAAGTTGGTGTTCGATCAACCTGAAGGCTTTTTCATCGTACTTGCTAAAAAAATGGTGGACGCTGATTTTATAGGTCTCCTCGAAAAACCAATCCAGGTCGATATGCTCAAGCCCAAGCGAATTGGCCAACTTCTTTCCAATGGTTGATTTTCCGGATCCCATATATCCTACCAGGTAGATCTGCAATGTGTTTCGTTTTTGTTTTAACAAAAGTAAACAATCAGCACCAATGGGTGCACGACAAATTGCATTCTTATTCGAAACAACCAGGATTTAAGGTTTTTTTGGCTCCAGAGGAGCCGAATATTGGTGGAAGGTATTGCCCCTATAGAAAAGGGCACTACGTAGTGGTGCGATTTTTTTTTCCATGATTATGAAACATTCTCCCATAGGGACAGGCTCCAACTCTGGCGCGGTTATGCTTGATTGTTTGCGGTATTTACCAACATTTGGCCCCGCTGGGGCCGGACAATTAGCTTTGATCTATTATTAGTTGAATTGTGAGGTATTTAGTACAATTGACTTTTAATGACAATAATTTTCAATGACAAAATTGAACCAATTACTGGATTAGATTTGCTTGTAAATGCGGCCAATATCAATTATTTGATATGGTGATTAAGTCAAACTATTTTTCTACTTTTGCCGCTCATTTTTTTAGATAAACATGCGCAACTTAATTTATACAGTACTGATTATTATTATTTCGCTCATTGCCTGGGGCTGTGGGAATTCAAGCAACGATGGTACAAGGTTGCCCTCCGACATAGTTAACAATCCCAGTTCGGCTTCGGATAACGAAAATAGTGCTGCTGCTAAAATAGAGTTTACGAAAACCAAGCATGATTTTGGCAGGATAATACAGGGCGAAAAAGTGACCTATGCTTTTAAATTCAAAAATACAGGAAACGGTAACCTTATCATTTCTGATGTAAGTTCGAGTTGTGGCTGTACCATTCCCACTTTTACTAAAGAGCCTGTAAAACCTGGCGAGACCGGCCTTTTAAAGGTTACTTTTGAAAGCGAAAACCGGAGAGGGTTTCAAAATAAAACAGTTACCCTGGTAAGTAATACCCAACCAAATACTACTGTATTAAAAATTAAAGCACAAATTGTTGAACCAAAAGGGTGGGACTAATATTATAAAAAACTTGCGTAACTATTTAGGTGGTTGATAGATTCGTGGAATTGTAATCTTTTTCAATTAAAAGTCATGGATAGTCATCCATACGGACAAGTTTAGTGGGCATTAATTGTAAAAATGAAAATGACGTGCGCAGCACAAGTGACAACAAATGACATCCGCCAGCTGGCGGATTAATGATGGTTTATTAACCCAGTAAATTCATTATATTTCAGTAGAAACTAGATAAATACAAAATAACAATTAAACATAAAGAAACTATGAACATTTTAAATTTCGTTTTATTGATGATGCCGGAGGAAGGTGGCGAGGGTGGATCTACACAATTTATTATCATGATCTTGCTAATGATTGTGGTCTTTTACTTTTTCATGATCCGTCCACAGATGAAAAAAACCAAGGAGCA
>CAZBDF010000353.1:0-5402 GCA_964490385.1 uncultured Lentimicrobiaceae bacterium
ACCGCCGGATTTGGCAACGCTGTTGCCAGGGCGCTTATCAGCGAAGGAGCAACTGTGATTGCAATTGCGCGTAATGCAGAAAATCTCAGTGAATTTACTTCACAATACCCCGATCAAATAGAAGCGATCAACGGCGATATCACCGATTCGGAAATGATTGGCGAAATTGTAAGTTATATTGGTGATAGGCCACTCGATGGAATATTGGTAAACGCTGGTGGACCACCTGCAACTACAGTTCAGGAAACCAGCCTGGAAGATTGGGACATGGCTTACTTTTCGGTGATGCGATGGAAAGTTGAGTTGGTGATGGCTTTGCTCCCAAAATTTAAAAAACAGAGATTCGGACGCGTAGTTTTTGTCGAAAGCATTTCGGTAAAGATGCCCATTCCCAATCTTGTTTTGAGTACCGCTTTTAGAATGGGTGTTGTAGGCTTTGTTAAAACCTTATCGAATGAGGTGGGTAAGGAAGGGATAACACTAAATGTTATGGCGCCGGGCTACCATGAGACCGATGCAGTAAAACGAGTGCTTCAAAAAAAGAGTGAGGTTGAGAGCCTTTCATACGAGGATATTCAGCGGAACCTGGAAAAGAATATTCCGGTAGGCAGAATGGGTCAGGCTGATGAATTTGCTTCGATGGCAGTTTGGTTGCTCTCGCCGTTATCGGGTTATGTAACGGGGCAAACCATTAGTGTGGATGGCGGAGTGATGAGCGGGAGTTTTGGGTAAGAAGGTTTCAGGTTACAAGTTGCAGGGATGTTGGTGTTTTTGTAACTTGCAACAATCTCAAGTTCTTTCAGAAAAATACCCCAACTCCCATGCAGCTATTAACCCGAGTTCGATATAAGAATTAGTATTAAATAATTGAATTTCAATAGCCCCCGTACGGGGGTAAAGAATTTGAGATACTGTACCAGATTTTTGAAAATTTTAAAAATGATAATGAAATACAAAATTTTCAAAAATCTTTAGCATTACGTATCATTTTAGCCCCTGCCTATTGAAATTCAAAACAATAAACCATGTGCATTATACCGAACTTAGCTTAGTACTTCCTCATTCCCCGGTCAACTTGCAGTGCCCATGCATGGATGCCACCGGTAAGGTTGTAAATGTTTTGGAAAGCAAATTTATTTTCAAGCATATCCTGCACGAAATAACTCCTGATGCCTTGGTGGCAATAAATCACGGTCATTTTTTCCTTTGAAAGTTTATCGGTGTTTTCGGGAACTTCATTCATAGGGATGAATATCGAACCTTTGATATGGCAAATCCGTCTTTCCACATGTTCGCGGACATCCAGCAGGTCAATTTCTTCGCCATCATTCAGTTTCTGATTTAGTTCGGTAACGGTAATCGACTTCATTTCAGTATTGCTTTTTGGCAATTTGCTGCAATTCATCCGATTCGTAAATTTCTTTACCCTTGGTTTCATTTGTTGTGATAGTCAACATGGCTTTAGCAACAGAAAAGGCCCTGATGCCACGGTATTTTTTAAACTTGCCCATCATTAGCGGATTAGCCAGAGCCATAAGGAGCTTTCCTGCAGTTTCTCCAAAACGAAATTCATCTCGTGGACCCAAAAGCATGGATGGCCTTAAGATGGAAATATTAGGGATGTCGCATTGTAATACCCGGTTCTCCATCTGGCCTTTTGTACTTAAATAGAAATTGGAAGAATTGGGATTGGCACCAACAGAAGAAACTACTGAAAAACTTTGTGCTTTGATTTTTTCAGCAAAATGTGCCAATCGAACTGGTAGCGTCAAATCAATTCTTGTGAAATTATCTTTGCTGCCGGCCTTTTTAATGGTTGTTCCCAGGCAACAATAAAAATCATCCCCAACAATTTTATTTAAAATATCATCAATGCTGTTAAGCGTAGAAATATGCTCCTTTAGCTTCGGGTGGGTAAAGCCGGAAGCTCGTCGTGAAAATGATAACACCTTTCTATAGCGATTGCTCTCACAAAGTAATTCCAATAAATACCCACCTACCAGGCCGGTACTTCCAAAAATTATGGCAGTTTTTTGTCTTTGCTTTTCGTCCTTTTCTACTTCCATATCCTTTTTTTGTTGATTTCCTCCTTGTCGCGAAAAGCCTGTTCAATATCTATTTCAAAACGGTTAGCAATGGCACACAAATAAATGATCATGTCTGCAATTTCATCTCTTACTGAGAATTTAGAAAGGCAAGTCGTCGGTTGGCTCCGGTGGAATATCATCCAAAGTGTGTGGGGGAGCAGCTTGTGGTGCTTCTGAGGCAATTTTTTCTACTTTCCAGGCTTCGAGGTTATTGAAATAATTAACTTGTCCTTCCTTTTCCCATCGTCTCCCACGGATGTTGAATTGCAACTTAACTTCTTCACCCATCCCTACATTGTCCAGTAGTTCGCAGCGATCCTGTGTCAGTTGAAATTTAATGGTGTCGATAAATTCGTTGGCACCAACACTTCGTTTATTCTCAAGCACAAACTCCCTTTTCCTGAAACTTGCTGTTACCTGTGCAATGTCGTACTTTTCTATTAGCTTTCCTGTAATTTCGAAACTCATTTTTTCTTAGATTTATGATGATTTGTTCAATTGTTTTAATAGGGCGCGAAGGTAAGGAAAAGTAGGAAGTGGGGAAATGGAAAAGTGGAAAGATGATAGTTTGAAGTTTTATAAATGGTTTTAGATGCCTTAGTATATCTCCATTGTTGTATCTGCAAACAATGGTAATCTAACTTCGAACGGATAGCAACGACGATGGAAAGATGATTTGATCGGAAAATGCAAACATGGGGAAATAGGATTTTGGAATGGTGAGGATATTAATTAATGCAGGCATTTTGGCGAAAATAGTTTCATTCAATATTACCCCAATTTCCCCGGATGGTTTCGTATTTTGAAGATTTATTCAATAATTCCGTGAAGTCTTCCAGAGGAATAGTTTCAGCTCCCAAACTGCGCATATGTTCAGTATCCTGCTGCGCATCGATGGCAAGGAATTTCCATGCTTTTAGTTTCTCGACCAGGTGAAACAGCGCAACCTTTGAAGCATCCCTTTCAGTAAAAAACATCGACTCACCGAAAAACATCCTTCCAAGTGAAACGCCATAAAGGCCACCTACCAGTTTCCCGTCCAATTTAGTTTCTACCGAGTGGGCAAATCCAAGTTCATGTATTTTTACGTAGGCTTCAATCATCTCATCACAAATCCACGTTCCATCCTGTTCCGGCCTTCCTGAAACTGCACATTGTCGGATGACCTCTTCAAAATTTTCATCAAAAGTGATGGTGTAATTTTTATTTTGGATGCTCTGCTTTAAAGATTTTGAAACCTTGAGTTTCTCTGGAAACAAAACCAGCCTGGGATTGAGTGACCACCACAATATTGGCTGGCCTTCATTGAACCAGGGGAATATCCCATTGGCATAGGCAAGGATTAAACGGTCAGGGCTCAAGTCGCCTCCAATAGCGAGTAGGCCGTCTTCCTCAGCGAGGCTGGGGTGGGGGAATACCAAATCTTCGGACAGCTGATAAACGGGCATCAGGTTAAAAATTGAAATGTCATTGCGTTATTTGTTAATCATCAATTTTGTAGATGCTATAACTTTGCCAGATTGCTTAACACTTAGAAAGTAAATTCCCGGATCCAATAAATCGGCCAGGTTAAATCTGGAGATATTGCTGATTAATTTATCGGAATAGATCAGTTGGCCCAGGTTGTTATGGATTAAAATTTCTAAGGTTTCATTACGAACGATATCAATTTCCAAATTGAAATTTCCTGCGCTGGGATTGGGAGAAATTTCTATGTTTAATCGGTCGGAGTTGCGATCATTAAATCCGAGGTAGGGGTCAAACCAAAAGGTGTAATATCCATTTGGGGCAGGAGGAGGCAGATTAATTTCATTGCCATCTAATGCTGTTTTTAGGTAATAATCAACTGTATCCTTTGGGCTTAAGTTAGTTATGATCGCCTGATGCATCGGACAGCCAGGGCTCATGTCGATTTTTGTAAAAGCCATATTCCGATCTGTTCTGTAAAAGAGCATGGCCGAATCCACCGGAACATTGCAATCCATCATAGCTGTAACAACCACATGTCCCTGATAATCCTGCATGCCGGTAATTTTCGGATGTTCGATACGCAAATAATCAGGCATCGTAACTTCTTTGGTGATGCAATGCAGTGCACCATATAAGGGTGTTAATGGAGAGGCATCTACCATTTCAATCCTGTAGCCCAGCATGTTCTCTTCGTAAACTTGTTTAGCCAAGCTATCATATTCGGGTAAATTGTACGATGGCACAACGATCACATCGTTGATGATGATGGAGTTGGTGTAAGTTCTCATCTCATCGTTCTGGATTGTGGCCCAGGTACCATTCGCCTTTGGAGGTGCCGGAACCCTGACAATCTTGTAATTCCTTCCAAACGAATTGGTCATCTGGCCAAGGGCAAGCGCAAAGGATTCGATCAGATTGTAATCAGGAACAAAATCAGGATATTCGGAAATCATGATGGTTTCGTGGTCGAGAATTTTCATAAACATATCCACATGGCACCAAATGCCCCCGCCACTATTGACGAGCGCCTCAAGGAACATCATTTCAGTCAACCCAAATTCTTCCTCGAAAATCTCCTTGACTTCTGATTGGGACAAGCCAGCATTTTGTGAAAAAATCCGTGTGCTTCCCCAGCCACGGCCCAGTCCATCCAATAAAATGTTTCCACCTTCAAATTCAAGGTTGATGTTGCTCGCCGGTATGTTCCAAAGGTTGGCCAGTTGAGTGGGAATAGCATTATCATTTGGCCTGCCATATGCCGAATAGCCTGCATCTTTTATAATATGCTGGTAGGGTGTCGTTTCTTTGGAGTAGCCCGTAAATGGGCCGTAGTCCCGAATCCACAATGTTTCTGTCCAGGCAGGGATGAGAAACACATTTTCATCCGGCACACCGTGATCGCGCAGGTAATCCCTAATCTCGGTGGTGTCCATGGGTGCCTGCCCCGGGTAGTAAATTACCCATACTTTGGCTGAAGGCTGTACAGCTTTTGCAATGGCCGCAGTTATGGGGTTTCGGCTGTCGTTGTAATCCCAGGTGAGCAACAGGCCTTCCTGCTTTTCGAATTCGGGTGGGAAGTAAACATTTTGGGCTTGAGCAGAAGTCATTGCAAGCCAGAGAAATATTATTAACAGGAATTTATTAATCATAAAAGGTGAATTTTGAGGCCGCAAAATAAACAAAATTTGCGCTATTGCAAATGTTCACAGATTACAGGGGTACACGACAAATTGCATTTTCACTCGAAATAATTCGGATTTAAGTATGTTTTGGCTCCAGGGGAGCCGAACATTGGTGGAAGATATTGCCCTTATTGAAAAGGGCGCCACGTAGTGGTGCGATGTA
>CAZBDF010000354.1:0-5394 GCA_964490385.1 uncultured Lentimicrobiaceae bacterium
CCAATACATCGCCAAGATCGGCAGCATTTGCAAGATAATCGATATGGCCACGGTGCAGGATATCAAAGCAGCCATTTGTAAAAACAATCTTTTTCTGGTGAAACCTCCAGTAGCCCAACCAAAATTTTATCTCTTCTTTTTCGGTGAAGATCATTGAATTGATCAATTCAAGCTTTTTCATTGGTGGTTTTATTATAAATTGGCAACAATATCAAAGATAAAATACCAGCCACCAAAATCATCACTGTTTGCGCAGTCCAGGTAAGCCAACCCAGGGCATAACCATAGGTATTTACTATACCATACAATACAAGGGTTTCAGCGATAATTGCGGGATAAATCCCAATCCCCCCCTGCACTACAATTATTCCGATAGATCCAAAAATTAACATCGACAATACTGCATCAGCACCCAGGTGGCTGGTTTCTTTGAGGCTGAAGATGCAAACATAAACCATCAGGTAATACAAAACCCAAATGAGCAATGATTGAAAAATAAACAAAAAGGGCTTTTTAATTTTGGTAACGGACCACAAGCCATTCCAAAAGCCAATAATAATTTGCTGTGATTTCTGATAAATTTTTAAATGGCTGATTCTTTTCCTGATCAGGAAAAACAATGCGATAAGCACCACAAAAACACCAAGCAATGCGTACAGATAGATTGACATTTCATCGGAAACATTCAATTTCTCCATCAAAGGATTATAGACTTTAGAATCGACATAATGATGGAGCTCATCAAAAAAGATGAATAGATTAATGAAAAACAACAGCAAAAAGACGACCATATCAATACTCCGTTCGACGATAACCGTACCAATGGCCTTGTTTATGGGAATTTTTTCATACTTGTTCAACACACCACAGCGGGTTACTTCGCCCAGGCGCGGAAGGGCCATATTGGCAAGGTACCCGATCATTACAGCAAAGAAGGTATTCGAGATTTTTGGGTGATATCCCATGGGTTCCATCAGTATCCTCCATCTGTAGGCCCTAACAACATGGCTCAGAATTCCAATACCTATGGAAAGAATTACCCAGCTATAATTTGCAGTGATAAACGATTGCCATATTTCTCTTTTCTGTTCAGGGGAAAGTTGACGCAGGAATAGCCAGATAAAGAATACGCCGATGGCAAGAAAAAATAGTATTTTACTTACTGAGCTTAAGTTCTTTTTCAAATGGCGCTTAGATTTTATTATTTTGATCAGGAAAAACAAGGGCAGGCTTGAAAATTTTGGCCTCCTCAAAACCCATAGATGCATAGGAAACAATGATCACAAGGTCGCCGGGCTGCACCTTTCGCGCAGCAGCACCATTCATGGTAATTGTACCGGAGCTACGTTCGCCTTTAATAACGTATGTATCGAGCCGCTCGCCATTGTTAATATTGTAGATGTGTACCCTTTCGTTCTCGATGAGCATGCTTGCATCCATCAAATCCTCGTCGATGGAAATACTACCTATGTAGTTGAGATCGGCATGGGTGATGGTTGCCCGGTGTATTTTAGATTTTAGAACTTCGATATACATAGCGTACAAAATTACTAAAATAATATCAGATTGTCGATGAGCCTTACTTTACCAAGATGGACTGCTACACAAGCCACGATACTTTTGCTATCATTCCAGTTTTGTATCCTGAGCAATGTTTTGGCATCAACCACTTGGATGTATTCAACCTTCAATTCGTTATAATTGTTCAATTGCCTGAGCGCCCATTCTTCAGTTTCAGCCAGTGGCATTTGCCTCGCCCGATCCTTAATCCCATTTAAAATCCTGTAAATTACGGGAGCAATTTTCCGTTCATTAGCAGTTAAGCGCACATTTCGTGAGCTCATAGCCAGCCCATCAATTTCGCGCATCGTAGGACATGGGATTATCTCGATTGGCAAACCAAGTTCATCTGTCATAGTTTGGATTACCCTTAGCTGCTGGTAATCTTTTATGCCAAAATATGCCCTGTCGGGTTGGATAATTTCGAAGAGTTTACGAACTACCACAGCAACCCCATTAAAATGCCCGGGCCTGTGCTTGCCTTCCATGACCTTATCCAGATGGCCAAAATCATATTTATCAACAGCAGGTTCAGGGTACATTTCGTCAACACCCGGACTGAAAAGAAAATCGCAATTGATTTCTTTCAATTTTTCAATATCATCTTCAATGGGCCGGGGATATTTAAGAAGGTCCTCTTTGTTGTTGAATTGTATTGGATTAACAAAAATACTGGAAGCGACAAAATCATCATTCTTTGAAGCTGTGCTTAGCAGGGAAATATGCCCGGCATGTAAGGCCCCCATTGTAGGCACAAATCCAATGGACTTTCCACTTAATCGGATTTTGCCAAGGAAATCTTTTGTTTCTGAAATTGTATGAAGGATTTTCACTGCAATTACTGATTCAGTGTTAATATGAGGAGCATATCCCTTTCGAGGGTTGAGCCTGTTGGTGATTCAACGATTTTGCCAATTTCACGTCCGTCTTTATAAAACAAAAAAGTAGGTACGCGCACAATACCCAAAGCTGAGATATCTGTATCTCCTGCAACTTTATTTCCATCAACGGCAATTAATTTTAGCTTAGGATCTTTAAATCCAATACCGTCAAGAATCTTATAAAACCTGGGCACTTGCTCTATACAGTCGCCACACCAGGTTGCCATAACGATAACGATTTCAAGGCCTTTTTTCATTTTTTTTAACTGCTTTACAATTGTTGGGTCAGGCGTATAATCTTCATAGCCTGCAATAAAATACTCAGCAAAAACTTCTGACTCAAGCCCATTACGGTCGCACATCCCAACCAGCACATCCTTATTGAGTTTTTCATCAACAATAACTTTGTTCAGCTCTTGGGCCAATATCTGACTCCCCGTTATCAGAAAAAGTAAAACGAGTATATTTTTCATAATAAATATTTTTTATATGCTACAAAGTTAATAATTTCTAATGGAAAGGGTGTACGACGAATTGCATTCTTATTCGAAGCAACCAGGATTTAAATATGTTTTAGCTCCAGAGGAGCCAAATATTGGTGGAAGATATTGCTCTTATAGGAAAGGGGGCCACGTAGTGGTGCGATGTATTTTTTCTTTGATTTTATTAACATTCTCCCAAAGGGACAGGCTGCACCTCCGGCGCGGGTTTACATGATGGCTTAAAGTTTTTACCAACATTAGACCCCTCCGGGGTCAGTTCATCAGAGTTACAATAAAGAAATGAAGTGGCTGGATATTGAGTTCACTTGGAGTATAGATAAACCTTTTAAAGCAAATTGTCGTACACCCAATTTTGACCATCAAAATTAAAAACTATTTATTTAAAATGAAGCAAAAAAAAAGGGATCCATAAGGATCCCTTTTTCTTAATTTAAGCTACTGTTAATTAACAGCAAGCCTTTTGGTAATTACAGTACCGTCAACACCTTCGATTTGTACAAAGTACATTCCAGTGCCGAGGTTACTTGTATTGATTTGATAGGTCATCTGATCGGTATCGCGATCGAATACTACCTGGCCAACATAATTCACAACTTTAAGATTCCTGATCTCGAAGTTAGTTACGATGTTAACAAAATCAGTAGCAGGATTTGGATACACATTAGCTGTCAATTCAGATGTTAGATCATTGATAGATGTAGCACCGGCTTTGAACGAAGTAATTGCAGACAGACCTTCTCTGGCAAATACATTGGTATTTGGAAGGTTGGTTTCGAATGTTGCATTAAGATCAATCACTTCACCATTGCGGTAAACTTTGAATGTCATTACATCACCTTCGAGGAATCCTTCGGTTTCTTGTGAACCAAAGTTATCACCATAAACTGTAAGCGCAACATTTTGCTTCAGATTAGTAAGTTCAAGCATACCGGCAATTGCACCATACTGATTGAAAGCACCAATTACGTCACCAATTTCCAGGCCCTCAAGCGCTGAAGCAGTGATAGCAATATTGTGCTGTGTTCCAGTCATGGTAACATCGTTCCATGATGTAAGGTTTGCAGGATAAGGTACGTATGAAGGAGTAACACCATCGGCCATAGCAACATTAAAATCAACAGTTGCAGCTTCAGTTAGGTTAATAAGATATGCCGTACCAGGAGCAAGATAACCGAGTGTATTGATGCCATAAAATGGCCAGTACTGACCTGAGAAATCGATACTGTATGCAATATTCAGAATATCGCCAAGTGGCCCAAACACATCAGCAGCAGCAACTGCGTCATACGACCATACCGGGAGGAGTGACCATCCGGCAGGCACATTAACTACAGTTCCAAGCGTTGGCCAGCCTTCTACACAAACTTCTGGTTCTAAGTCCCAGCCTCCAGTTAATGATACTTTAGCACCTTGTGCTTCATTCCATGGGAATGAAATACCACCAGGAACATAAGTCTTAGCAGGTTTATACATCTCAACTGCATTCAGGGCGAGACCACCAAATATCGTGGCAACATCATCTTCAATCAAATCGAGATATGTAGAAACACCATTATACTGACCATACAATGTGATACATTGTTCCCAAGGCTTTACTATCAGGGTAGCCATGTCACTCTGTACTTCACCACATTCGCCACCTACAACCACATAGTAGTCACCGGCATCTAAAGGCATTACATTTTCGATTGTGAATGTTGAAGCCTCTGCACCTTCGATTATGCCAGCAGGGCCAAACCATTGGTAGCCTGTAGCATTTTCAGCGACTACCTCAAATGATACTGTTCCACCATAGAAAATTGAATCACTCATTGGCTGACCTGTAATCGCTGTCAAAGGAAGGACAGTAACTACAAACTCTTCATTTATTTCGGCATAACAACCATTGTCATCAAGGATACTTACAAGAACACCAGTATAGGTACCGGGTGTTGGATCCAGCAATTCAAGAGACTCATTGGCACTTGGCATTTCAACTGTGAATTCCTCACCTTCAATAGAATAGGTAACCATATAAGGATATGCCCCCAATTCAGGACCAGTTACTGTGGCAGTAATTGATTCTCCTGAGCAAACCACTGTATCAGAAAGTACTACTTCAATGGTAGGTAGTGGATTAACAACAATTGTGTACATCGCATCAATTGGTGCAGAACACATATTGGCATCAGTTACACTTACACCTTCTACAACCCACTCACCAAGGGGAATTGGAGCTGAGAACGTTTCGATTGAATCATTCATTGGATAGGTAAAAAGATCTTCACCTAACATGAATTCAACCAAATATGGATAAGCACCATCTCCAGGGCCTGTAAAGGTTACATCGAGAATTTCACCAAGACATAATTCAGTTGCTGAAAGTTCGATAGCAACTTCAGGCAATGGATTAACAACAACTACATACACATCGTTAAGTACAACCGAACATCCATTATTATCTTCAATAC
>CAZBDF010000355.1:0-5356 GCA_964490385.1 uncultured Lentimicrobiaceae bacterium
TCGTTTGTGCAATGATCAGTTCATCGACAATTGGAGCAAAGACATTTTCGAGGGCGGAGGCCGATGGCACAAGGTAACTCGACAGGCTGGACCAACCTGCCGCAAAAGCTACATTTTGAGTAATTTGTTGCTGTGTACCATCGTCTATTTCAACCGCCCCGGGAGCGGTACCTTCGGGCTTGCGTGGCTGCATGTAGAGGTCATTGGGCACAAGCGGGAGCAACGGGGCGAAACCCCCTAAAAGCGGGTTTTCCGGGGTCGGATCAGTCAGGCTCACGTAGGCCGGATCAGCTGATATTGAGTTCACGTCCATCCCAACCTGATTTACCCAGGCTTCCAGGCTGGCAAGCTGGCTGTTTCCCGGTTCGGCAAAAACTGCAGCCTGTGTAAAAAAACAATTGTAATCCGAAATCAGGTAAGCATTTTGTATTGTTTCAATGCTTGTCGCAATCAGCGGATACTGTTGGCCTTCGTTTGTAATGATGTTGTTGAAAGCCCTGATGTTTCCATTGCCGGCTTGTGTGTCCCAAAACTCGACATACAGGCATCCCTCCCAGCCTTTTGCGGGATTAAAAACTGTTCCGGGAACTTCCAGTATCCTGATGGTGTTGTGGTACAAATACTGAGAACCACCTTGCATTATCCCGATACCTTTAATCGCCCAAGATGATTCGGTAAGGCAGATATAATTATTGGCTATAAGCCCCGGATTCGCTGCATCGGAATAAAAATACCAAACTTGAATTCCATAGTTTTGACTGGGCGATTGTAGGAAAATCTGGTTTTGTTGTATTTCCAGCCCATTTATGCCACGCTCAATTTTAATGCCTTCAATTTCATTCACCACCAATTCACTGCCGGTAAGAACGTTTTGATTTACATGCGGCGCATCCTGGCGATTTAAATAAATGCCTGTATAATAAAACCCCGTCATTGTATTGCCAATGATCTTGTTTCCTATATGCATAGCCCCGCCATATTCTCCTTCCACTGTTATACCTGTGCTGCCGTTATTAAATACATTGTTTTGAATGAGGGCGTAATTGCATAAATCACCTGTTCCACGCTTACTGAAGATGATTGAATAATCATTAAGTTTGTTCATGTCCATTGGGAAATCTATGTAGATACCATTCAAAATATTATCCAAAATCGAGATGTGGTTGTTTATTCCCGAAAGGGCAATTACCTTTCCATACTCCGTACCCTCGGTGTTTTGAATGGTCATGCCCTGGAAAGTGATGTAATCGATTCCCTGGAGATGCACTACCCAGTTGGTGGTCAGGGACTGCGGTGAGTACTGCAATACCACATCTTCGGGAATGCCCCCGGCTGATTGAAAAGTGATGGTGTTTTGTTCCGAAATACCTTCAATTTCCGTTAACCAAAGCTGTTCGGTGTAAATGCCGGGATTAACCAAAAAAGTTACTGCGGCACTAACACCAAGGCTTTTAAGGTCGGTGATTGCGGCACTGAATGAATCATAATCAGCGTCTGCGCCAATGGTGTAGGTTCCCGCCAATGCGGAGGTGATAACTTTTCCCTGCCCCATAGTTTGTGCTTGCAATCCGGCAGCCATTAGAAAAAGTGCACACAATAAAGTAAGTACTTGTGTTTTCATACGATTTAGTTTTTTTTGATTAGTAAATACTTGAAACAACAAAATTATCCCCTATCCATTTCGGGTATCTGAAAACCTTGTTTGGCTGCCTGAAAATTTTGTTTGGATACCTGAAACTTTGTTTGAATACGTGAATTAGGGGGGGGTGGCTGTAGCGTACGAGAGATTGAATAGTATCCGTTTTTAAGTGATTAAATTTGAGATTTCTCCTTTTCAAAACTTTGCTTTGCTTCGTTTTTCCAGTCGAAATGACAAAGCCCTCTACCCTCGCCGGATGTGTCATTCCGAACGAAGTGAGGAATCTCCTGAAAAACTGGTATTTGTAAAAAAATGTCATTGGAGCCAATAACACAGGCGCAACAGCCTGCTCCGACCATCGGGGCTGTGATGACAGGAGAAATCTATTTTTTTGATGATGACATTATGGGCAAGCTCTAAAAAGAAAGGAAAATAAAACACCAAAAAAAGTTTTGGGCTTTAATTTGAAGGAATAGAACGCTGTAAACCTTTTCTGCTTTCCCTCGAAAATTTAAGGAATTGTCCGGGGGTCATGCCGGTGAATTTTTTAAAAGCCTCGATAAAAACAGATCGGGAGCGGAAGCCTGATTTGTGCATGATCTGTTCGAGCGACAGGCCATACTTGCTGTTTTCTTCTATCAGCCGTCTTGTTTCGCCTGTTCGGTATTTGTTCAGGAAATGGTAAAAGTTCATGCCCGAATATTCGTTGATGGCACGCGAGACATAATTCTGGTTTGTATTTAATCGTTCCGTGAGTGTGGCAATGCTGAGGTCTGATTCGGTAAAAGGTTTTTCGGAGCTAAAAAGGGTTTGAATTTTCTGATAAATATGTTCTATCTGGTCGGGTTGTTCATCAGCATTATCTGCTGTGCTGTCAGAAATGATTTTTGTGGACACTTTAGGTTCTTCGTTCATGAGCTGCAAATTCAGTTCATATTGTTGCCTGAGTTTTTTGGAACGGAAACGGTAAAAAAGCAAAATCAAAAGCATTAGCAGTATGGCGGCCGTCAGCAATGATTTAAGCCAGGTTTCATGAAGCCTGTTATTGTCGATTTCGAGTTGCTGATTGAGGATGAGCTGGTTTTTAACCTTCAGGTCGTGGAGGACAGATAACTCGTTGAATGATTGTGTTTTTTCTTTGTTGAACAATGAATCGGAAAGGGCAATCTGCGCCTCATAAGCCTGGGTTCCTTTCTCCTTTTCATTTAATGCCAGGTAGATTTGCACCAGCAATTTGAGCGCGTGGTTTTGTTCGCGTGGGATATTTTGCTTTGTTGACATTTCGAGGCTTTCGAGGGCGTATTTTTCGGCAAGCCGGTAATCCCCGCTTTCGATGGCCATGCGTGCCAGTGCCAAAATTAGCGTGGCACTGTTGGCGTGTGTGCCGGCTTTTCGCGATATATCCAGTGCTTTTTGGTAATACGCTTTTATTTGCTGCTGGTCGCCCTCGATTTTTTCGTAGTAAAGCGCAAGGTTGTGGTACAATTCTGCAATTCCGTATTGATACCCTATGGCTTGGTAGCTCTCCAGTGCATGTGCAAAATCTTTCAGGGTAATTTCTTCGCTGGCTTTTGTGTCGGCTCGCAAACTGGCAATATTCTGATAAGCAAGTCCGATATAAAACGTATCCTTTACCGATTCATAGTATTTGAGGGCATCGTTAAGGTAAAACTCACTTTTTTCGTAATCTTTGGTAATGCGGTACAAGCGGCCCAGGTTAATTTTTACCTGTGCCATGCCATTATAATTTCCTTGTGCTTCGCCAATTTTCAGGGATTTATGATAATATTCCAGCGATAGGTCAAGCTTTCCCAGCATGTCGTAATTAATGCCGATATTGTTCAGGAGACCATATTGAAGCGTTCGGTTTGTAAAAGCCTGGGGCCTTTGCATGGCCTTGAAGTAATACTCGTTGGAGACTTCGTGAAATCCTGCATAATAATACACGATGCCTTTGTAGTACCAGGCCATGGTAATCAGCGAGTCGTTGTTGCTGCGTAGTGCATACAGTTCGGCTTTGTCGGCATTGGCCAATTGCAGCGAATCGGACATTGGCATGTTTATTTTCACGGTTGTGAGATAGGTGGCCGCTGAGTCTTCCCAAGCGTTTGTTTGCGAAAAAATTGGGGCACACACAAGAAGCCCGATAGCAAGTGAAAATATTTTGTTCATTCCCTTTTTTAATCAAAAATCATTTATCCTGTAAAAATACCAATCCTCCTGGATAAATGGAATGATTTATTCAATTAATTCCGGATGGCGGAACAAAGATTTTCAAAAACAAATGCGGCGAAACCCCGGGGAAGAATCTTTGATGATTTAAAAGCTAATCTGCCAATTCCCGTTTCTTGAAATCATACACCTTTTTAGCTACATACCTTGTGCCCAGTGCCACCAAAATCAGTAGTCCGCCACCGAAGGGTGTGCCACCGCCAACTGGGTTGTTCCCGCCTTCACCAGGTGTTTGTCCACCGTTGGGTGGTAGTGGGGTTTGGGCGAAAGACAGGTTAATGCTTAGTAATGCTTGCCTCGAAGAAAAATTGTTGCGAATCTTAAAATGAACATTTTACTCACGAACATAATAATTTTTACTAATATTGTACGTTAAATGAACTATTCATTATGTGTAATAGTATCGGTTAAACTCCTTTAATAATAAGAAACCGGAAGCACAAAATATACTGAATAACTCTACATAATTTCAAATCATGGATACTACAACGCTTAAAAAACATTTAATGGAAATTCCTACCAAATTGTGCAGGAATATGGATCAGCATTTTATTAAATCAATTTTGAAAGACCTTGAAATTAATTTTTCACAACAACACTATACGATTTTAAAGTTGTTAGAAGAAAACAAACACTTATATGTAACAGAGTTTGTTGACATATTGTGCATTACAAAATCTCAAATGACAGCATTGGTGGATAAGCTGATTAATATGGGATATGTAAACCGTACCAATGACATCAATGACCGACGTAAAATTTATATCTCTGCAAGCAAAGAAGGGAAAAAAGTAGTATCAAGAATCAATAGTGCTGTTGAAAAGCAAATAGATAATCATTTATTAAAATTAGATCAAGAGGAATTAGAAGCTTTGGAAAATGGTTTGCTGATACTCAAAAAACTTTGTGCAGATTGTAACATTAAAAACCAGGAAAATGAAAAATGACATCATACTACCGGAAACAATCAGCTCAAGGGTTGAATTTAAACGTAAATTCAGTTTGTGGGAAATGTACCGGGCTTTTGTTTTCGCCCCTCGTGCCATGTCGAAGTTGATCGGAAATTCAAAAAGCAAATTAGTTGACAAACATTTTGTGGAACGTTTGCAATTGGCAGTAACCGAGGTAAATGGTTGTGCAGCCTGCTCTTATCATCATACACAAATGGCCCTGCGCCAAGGCATGAGCAATGATGAAATAAGCAGTTTTCTAAGTGGGGAAGATAACTTCATTAAGCCCAAAGAAGCAAAAGCAATTGTTTTTGCCCAGCATTTTGCCGATTCAAGAGGGTTCCCTAAGAAATATGCTTACGATGTCATTGAAAAAGAATACGGTCAAAAAGAGGCGCGTATCATTCTTTCAGCAGCCCAGATGATGATTGCAGGGAATATGTATGGAATTCCCTTTAGTGCATTCCTGTCCAGACTTAAAGGAAATCCATATAGAGAGAGCACATTGTTTTATGAATTAGGGATGCTGATAGTA
>CAZBDF010000356.1:0-5336 GCA_964490385.1 uncultured Lentimicrobiaceae bacterium
AATTGCACCCGACCATTCTATCGTTGTTCAGGACATCTGGCCCGTTCCGGGTACATCAACTTTCACCAATGCTTTCGAAGGACAGGGTATTGTTCAGGCTGAGTGCGGTACAACGCTACTACCTCCACAAGACCTTATGGCTGAATTGATGGGAGATAATGATGTGAAGCTTAGTTGGACAGCACCAGCCATTGATGACATGATTGGATATAATGTTTACAAGGATGGTGGGCTGATTGCAGAAGAAATCACAGAAACTGAATACATGGCTATGGACCTGACACCAGGAACATATGAATATGAAGTGTGTGCCGTGTATGACGAAGGTACATCAGATATGGCCGGTCCGGTAACAGTAACTGTTCCGGGTGGCGAATACTGTATTCCCGGTGCTGACTGTAGCTTTGGTGATGGATTTACTGACTTCATGTTTGCAGGTATCGAAAACTTAGAATCTGGTTGTAGCCCCGGTGGCTATGGCGACTTTACAGATTTAGAAGGTACTGCCGAAATTGGATTCGTTTACACTGCTACTTTTGCAACTGGTTACGCTGATCAATTTGTAAGTATGTGGGTTGACTTTGATGATAATTACGTGTTTGAGGTTCACGAAAGGATACTCACAGATTTTGACCTGGGCACAGCAAATGTATTGACCGAAGTTGATATCCTTATTCCGGGCAGCGCTTTGCCGGGTAACCACAGGATGAGAATTGGTTCCAACTGGACGGAAATATCCTCACCCGATCCCTGTGCCATTCTTACTTATGGCGAATGGGAAGATTATACCCTTGAAATTACAGGTACACCAGTTAGCTACGATGCACTTACTATTGATATTATGTTGGATGAAACAATGCCATCAGGTGATGTTGTTCCCATGGCAATGGTTAAAAATAATGGTGTCGAAACAGTAACTTTCCCCGTTACGTGTACCGCAGGCGATTATTCATCTACAATTACTGTTACTGACCTTGCTCTCGGTGAAGAAGTTGAAGTAACTTTTGATGCCTGGGCAGCAGCAGCCGGACCTTACACCGTTGAAGTTTGTACAGAACTTAGCGGTGACGAAATTCCTGATAATGACTGTATGTCGGTGGATGTAAATGTGCTAACATACGATGTTGGTTTAGTTTCTATTGATATGGCTTCAACCATGATGCTTGGTGATGTTACACCAAAAGCCACGGTGATGAACTATGGTTTTGAAACTGTTACTTTCCCGGTAACTATGACCATTGAGGATGCAGATTATACTTCGACTACTGAGGTTGCCAATCTGGCTCCCGGACAAGTAGTTCAAATTGAATTTGATAACTGGACAAATAGCCTGGGACAACATTTGGTTACGGCATGTACAGAATTATCTGGTGACGAAAACCTTGTTAACGATTGTGCAGAAACACTTGTTACCGTTTCGGAAGATGCAAGGCAAAAGGTTATTATGGAGATCGCGACCGGCACGTGGTGAGGCTATTGCCCATATGCAATGCTCGGCGCTGATCTATTGCATCAAGAATTCCCGGAGAGCCTCACAATTATCGAATGGCACAACGGTGACGAATTTGCTACTGACTGGAGTGACGCAAGAATTAATTTCTATGGCGTTACCGGATTCCCAACTGCTGAATTTGACGGAGTAGGAGAAGTAGTTGGTGGATATCAACCATCAAGTTATGATTATTATCTTCCTGTTTTCCTGGAAAGAATTGCCCTGCCATCCAACTTCGATATCGCACTTGATATCGAGAACACCGATGGTACTGATTATTTGGTTACTACTACCTTTGAAATACTTGAAGGAACTAGCTCAGAAAATCTTGCGGCATTTGTTGTATTAACAGAAACTGACCTTCCTGCCAGTGGTGCAGAAAATCAGAATTTTGTTGCCCGTATGATTTATCCTGATGTTAATGGTACACCTGTGGATTTCTCTTCGCAAACAATTCAAACTTTAAGCACTACCATCACACTCGAAGATGGTTATGTGTTTGAGAATTGTGAAGTTGTGGTATTTATTCAAAATATGGATACCAAAGAGATTTACCAGGGTACTAGTAAGATGATGACTGATATGGTAGGTGTCGAAGATATTGAAACTGTACAGGAAGTTAGTGTTTATCCTAACCCTGCAAGCGAAGTTGTAAATATTAAGTCGGGTTCAGAAATCCAACATCTGGCTGTTTATAATCAGAGTGGTCAATTGGTTTACAATGCTGATGCCAGTTCTACAACTTACAACCTGAGTGTAGGTAGCTTCGAAAGTGGATTGTATCTTTTTAGGGTTACAACTGCAGAAGGAACGACTACAAAAAGGATTGTGATAAATTAAAATAGGATTGATGATTGAAGATTAACGATTGCAGATTTTTGATATAGGAAAGCTATATCATTAATCAAAAATCACCAATCAGAAATCGAAATAAAAAAAGCGCCTCAATTTGGGGGCGCTTTTTTTATGGCTGAAAACCTTATATTTATTTTGTATCCAAACTGGGTGCCGATGCCATTGCCACCGTTGGTATTACCGAATCGCTGATTACATTGATTTACGCCGTTGCAATTGGCTTAAGCATGGCTACTGCTGCACTGGTTTCCCGCCGCATTGGGGAGAAGAAACCTATTGAAGCTGCCAATGCTGCCTTCCAGGGAATTTTAGCAGGACTTCTTGTTTCGCTGCTTATTGCTGTACCGGGTGCTATATATGCTACAGATTTACTCCTGCTAATGGGCATGTCAGCTGAAGTATCTGCGAGCTTCTCTTCTTACACTTCCATCATGCTTGGTGGGAATATGGTCATCATGCTACTGTTTATTATCAATGCAGTTTTCCGCAGTGCCGGTGATGCAGCCATTTCGATGCGTGTACTGATTGTGGCCAACAGCATCAACATTGTCCTCGATCCGATGTTGATTTTTGGCTGGGGACCTATCCCAGAACTGGGAATTGCCGGGGCTGCCATTGCAACGAATATTGGCCGTGGCATTGCAGTAATTTATCAGTTGTATATTTTGTTCAGAGGAAACGGCAGGATCAAGTTATTCTTGAATAAAATAAGAATTGATTTTGCTGTAATGGCAAAACTGATCAGGATTTCGATGGGCGGCATCGGGCAAACAGTAATTGCCACATCCAGTTGGATAGTTATGGTGAGGATCATTTCGGTATTTGGCAGCGAAATAGTTGCCGGTTATACAATCGCCATCCGAATCATTATATTTACGCTCCTGCCATCCTGGGGAATCAGCAATGCCGCAGCAACACTTGTGGGACAAAACCTGGGCGCTAAAAAACCTGACCGGGCAGAACGTTCGGTTTGGCTTACAGGTCGTATTAATCTGGGATTAATGGGATTTATCGGGATAGTACTGGCAGTATTCCCTGAGTTTTTTATGCGGATTTTTATCGACGATCCGGCTGTAATTAATCCCGGGGCACAAGCTTTAAGAATTATCAGTATCGGTTTCCTGGCCTATGGAATGGGCATGGTCCTAATCCATGCTTTCAATGGTGCCGGCGATACCCGTACGCCAACATGGATCAACCTTATTTGTTTTTGGATAATAGAAATTCCATTGGCTTACTTGCTGGCTATACCTTTGGGTGTAGGAGAGAAGGGTGTTTTTTTATCGATAGTTATTGCAGAAACGCTTCTTACTATCATGGCATTTATAATGTTTAGACGTGGGAAGTGGAAGGAGAATAAGGTGTAAAATGATTTGATGATTTGATGATTTGGAAATTTGAAGATTAATACACCTAATCGGAAATAGTTTGACGGTTTCAAAACCAGAATTCCAATAACGAGTCTGCCAACTTCAATAGATTTTACTGATGTTGGTGGATTGGTTATTTTTGCTAAAAATGCCACAATGATAACATCCCAACCAAAGCAAATGAAACCAAGTAGCATATCAATATGGAAATTTAACATTCCAGTTATTATCGCATCATCTTTAATGTTGATTATATTTGGATGCAAAGAAAAGAAGCCTGTTCAGGAATCAACAGTTCATCAATCCTTTGGACCTGAGAAAGGCCACCTGGTTATAGCTGGTGGAAATCTGACAGACACCACTATTTTCAATAAATTTATGGAAGTTGCCGGTGGGCCGGATGCTCCAATAGTAATTGTAAGTACAGCAAGAACTGATGATGAAATTCACAAGGAATTTTACCAACAGCAACGAAACAGGTTTGAGGCTTATGGTTTCAGAAATTTCACCTTTCTTCATGCCCGCAACCGCGACACAGCTAATATGGAGATGTTTACAAAACCTATTTCCGAAGCAAGCGGAATTTGGTTTCTGGGAGGCCGGCAATGGCGGCTGGTTGATGCATACACTGATACCAAAACCTTGCAAGCATTCAATAAACTTTTGGATCGAGGCGGAGTAATTGGCGGAAGTTCTGCCGGGGCATCTATCCAGGCCGACTTTCTGGTGCGGGGTGATACCAAAACCAACACTGTGATGATGGGAGATCATCAGGAAGGATTTGGTTTCCTTAAAAACGTCGCCATCGACCAGCACCTGCTGGCCATGAACCGGCAGTTTGACATTTTTGAAATCCTTGATGCACATCCTGATTTATTAGGTATTGGCCTGGATGAAAATACGGCAATCATTGTTAGTGGAAATTCTTTTGAAGTGATGGGCAAAAGTTATGTAGCCATTTACGATGGAGCTTTTTATAAGGAGGTTCGCGACAAGGATGACTGGTCACATGTGGCAGGAGAAATCACACCATTACCTGATGGAAGCAGGAAATTCTACCTTTTGAAAAATGGACAAAAATATGATCTGGTGAACAGGAAAGTTATCGAATGAGGCCTATCAAATCATGGGGCTACTAATGACAACGATTATAGAGTGTTGAACTGGAAATGAGCAAAAAGACCTTCCAGGTTTCTCATTTATGAACATGACAGAATTTAACAACAATGAAGCCTTATTAGCAAAAACCTGGTCTCCATCTCAAAAACCAAAGTACTTGGGCTTTGTAATTTCACTTTGAGGCCACTTTCCATGGGGCTTGGAACTCAAAATGACATTTTCTATGTCGAATTTGGGGGTTTTACAATACATGTCAATCGTATAAAACAAAAAAGCCCTGAAACAAATACTTCAAGGCTTTTCTATCAAAATTTTTTAAACACTATTTATTCTGTTGCTTGATAAGGTTCAGAGCCGAACCAGCTTTGAACCATTCAATCTGAACTGAATTATAAGTATGGTTTACAAGTATTGCATCTGAAGTGCCATCGCTGTGATGGGCAACAACAGTTAAAAGTTTATCTGGGGCAAAAGTTGTTAAGCCATCAATATCAAAGGTA
>CAZBDF010000357.1:0-5319 GCA_964490385.1 uncultured Lentimicrobiaceae bacterium
CGAGCCCAAGCCCACCTGCATCAAAGTATGCCTGCATGCCCCACTGACTTGTTGTACCTGCAAATTCTTGCAGAAGGTTGAAGTAACCAAAGAATCCATCAGCTACTAATATTTTAAATTCAACATCATAGGCACCACCTACTTTGTTGCCAAACAGCAATACGGCATCATTGGTACCTTCAATAAGCATTGAGTTGCTGCCCATGTAAGCAACATCGTCAGTTACCATTGGGTCTTCAGCACTGGCCGGGCTTCCGCTCCAGGTGGTCCAGTAGTCGCGGCCCATGTTGTTGGCTTGCTCAACGAGGAAGTCACCGGCAGTGTAAGCTTCAAAGTCTTCGAGAACATCTGTTGGCGGAGGGCCACTGTCAGCTTCCATCATTACAGTATTCAGGCTAAAGAAATTCATCTGGGCCTCTTCGTGTTTAAAGGCGAAATATGAATCTGTACCTGTATATCCGGTCATATCAATTGTGAAAAATTCCCAGTCAGATCCTACTTCAAATGTTTCTATTGCTGTAAAGGTTTCAGTATCTGCCGGATCAGTTATAGTTCCAAGAGTGATATGCCCGGTACCATTGCCTACTTCACCAACTTCAACTGTAACAGAGGTTACCACCGAAAGGTCAATCATAGGGGTTACCAACAACATTGGGTTAGCAGTAGCTGTTTGATCAAAGAAAATAGCCTTTCCGCTATACCAATACAAGAAATCAGGGTTTGTGGCATGGATGGTCCAGTCTGCTGGAATATCAGTAGCGAAATCTTCAAAGAAATAGAAATCAGGGATTTCAAGTACTACATCAACAGAAACATTTTGATCAGATACGGTTACCGAACCTGCTTCAGGGAACAAGCCATCTGCTTCAACTTCCCATTCGTAAGTACCAGGGAATACATCTTCGTAAAGCGCAACACCGGAAGCATTTGTGGTATTAGAACCCTGGCCTTGCATAAACACGTCAGCACCTTCAACCACGTTTCCATCGCTGTCTTTCACGTTAAATGTAACATTGAAAGTGATAAAACCGCTTGCTTCCACATCAATCATTTCCGATTGGAAGATTTCTTTGTTGCTGTTGTCCTGAACAAAAACAACCACAGCAAGATCAGTAGGCTCTTCCATATTGGTATCACCCATATCATATGACTCAGAAATATCAATGGAACCGCCCTGAGAAATAGCACCCAGGGTTGTACCTGCAGAGCCAGGTAACATTTTCATCATCACATTATGAAATTCTGTTTCTCCATTTGAACCCACGTTGCCAACAGTAACTTTTTCGACAACAACGATGTGTGCTTTTAATCCGGCTGCGTAATTGGCACTTGAACTAATTGTAGCATCAACTGTAATAATCCCTTCTTCGTCAATACTTGATGTAACATCAATTTCCATCGCAGTTACTTCTTCGGCCAATGCATCAAAAATAGCTTGAGACAAACTGCTCGCAGGATTTATTTGGGAAGCATTTCCATAAAGATCAGGAACGAACGACACTCCGTAATAAGTTTTACGGTCGCCACCTTCTTCAGTATAATAAATGTCACCACTTCCAGGCCAGTCCATTTGATACTTAATCAATGAATACTCACCGGGGTTATTACCTAAAACTTCGCTGATAACCTCATTAGCCGCTACACATGGGCCACATGTTGCACTTGTAAACTGTTCGAAAAGTGGGGTTTTAAATGCCATACCATCCAATACCTGGAAGTCTTTTTCGAGCATATCGTTATCAGGATTTTCATCTCCTGTAAGATCAACAGTAACCATCGCTGTATAGTCTCCTAATACAGCTGTCCAATCAGCAAAGTCAATCGCCATCGACTCAAAAGATGCAAGATTACTTACTGTATAAGTGTCGGTGTAAACAGCAGTTGCTCCATCATAAATTTCGAAAGTAGCATCGAAATTAGCTGATTCTGAGCCCATATTGGTTACCACAGCTCCGGGAACTACTACAAGTCCTGTTGGAATCTGGGGAGCAATGATAATTGCGTCAACTTGCGCATCATACTGCATGGTTTCAAATAAAACCACATCATCAACATACCAATAGTTTATCTGGTAAGAATCGCCAACCAAAGTAAAAGCAAGCTGGAAAGTTGAAGAGCCAATGCCTTCGGTAAGCATTAAAGTATTTGTTTCGGGACCAATTGCACCAGTTGGAGCTACTGCCCATGCTTCTGTCCAGGTGGTACCATCTGTAGAAGTCTCCACTTTAATGGTATAACCGGAACCGGCATAGTCGTCAACATAGTGTTTGAACTGCAAAGCCAAAGTTGTGTAAGCAGAAGTGTTGATTACCGAACTTACCAGTCGTCCAGTTCCATTAAACTGAGGGGACCAATTTAGCATGGCTTCTGGCGAGGTGCCACCGGAATTGTTGGTTGCACTTCCTTCCCAGTTAACTGCACCTTCTCCTTCGACTGTCCAACCTGCAGGAGGGCATCCCCCGGCAAAATCTTCCATCATTACCGAGCGAACCATCTCTGGCATTGGGGCTTCGTATCCCTTAATAAAGCATACACCCTTGTCTGCACCTGGAAGGGAATGTGGGCCTTGTTGGGACCAGGCAAAAGTTGCCACCACCATTAATACTAAGGCCAAAATGCCTTTCATTGTAAAATTTTTCATCGTAATAATTTAAGTTAATAATTAAATAAGCAAATGATTATTTCTCTTTGGATTTGTCATCCTTTATCTTCTCGATTATTTTTTTTAAAACCTGGTTTTGCAACTCCTTTTGCTTGATGAATTTTCTGATCTCGTCGCTATCGTCAGCAACAGGGTTGAGGTTTGCGTCTTCGCTTTTTTGCACATTACTTTTCATAATCCTGCATTTCATAAAATTGGATGGCGAAAATAAATGGGATATTCACAAAAAGAAAAAATAACGCCTTTACAAAACATTGATAAGCGCAAAAAAGCACCTATACATTTACTTTACAAAATATGTAAGTATTTAAATATCAATAGTATTTTTTGAAGACCTCGATTGGGGATTATTTAGGAATTGAAATTCACAGTGGGCAGTGGGCAGTTCGCAGTCGGCAGTTTAGTCCACAGTCAGTAGTCAACAGGTCAATGTCAATAAGTTAAGATAAAAATGTGAATTTATGATTGTCGATTAACGATTTTTGATTTAAGAAGTTTCTGACTATCACCTAACAAAAAATCAGAAATCAGTCCCGCACGTGCGGGATTAATCATCAATCGTAAATAACTATATCTGCGACAAGAAAGCGATAAGATTGGTTTGGGTATTGGATATGCCCAGCTTTTTGCGCAAACGGTGACGGGCCATTTCGATGGTATTTACCCGCTGCCCTGTCATTTCGCTGATCTCCTTGGACGACAAATTAAGGCGAAGGAACGCACATAGTTTCTGCTCATTGGGTGTAAGGTCAGGGAATTGTTTAATCAGCTTCTCGTAAAAATCACCGTGAACTTCTTTAAACCTTAGCTCAAATTCTTCCCAAACCTGATTTTCGGTGCTTCGCTTGATGTCCCTCGCAATTTGCAGGATGGCTGACTTGGTTTCGTCTTTCACGGCTGAATCCTGAATTTCAATCAGCTTATTGGATATTTCGGTGAGCAATTCATTTTTTGTAATGAGGTTCATTACATTTATGGTTAACTCCTTACTTTTGAATTCCACGTCACCCTCAAGTTTTTGCCTGGTGAGATTGGCATTCCTTGCATTGGCCCTTTGCTTAGCCAGTATCAACAATACCACTATGATTATAGAAATCAGCAAAATAATAATGATAATCGTGATATAGTCCCTGCGTTGTTGTTTTAGTTTTTCGTTCTGTGCCTGCTTATCAAAATCATATTGCAGTTCAAGCTTAGATAGTTTAGTCAGACTTTCATCCAGGTCGAGGCTATCTTTCATCGCGTATTGTAGCATTCCATATTTATAGGCACTGTCAAGTTTGCTTTGAGCTTTATACAGGTCATGTAATTTGATGGCTGCTTCATGCATCACTTTTTTGAGTTGATGAACTTGTCCCAAATCCAGGGCCTTTTGTGCATAGATAAAACTGGAATCAATGTTGTCGATTTCATTGTAATAGTCTGAAAGGTTGTTGTAACTTGAAGCAAGCTTGGGCATATTCCCTAATTCCTCAAATATATCTTCAGCCTTTTTATGATAAATTATTGCGGTATCGTAAATGTTTTGATCCTGATAAATAACACCAAGGTTGAGATAATTCACACCTACCCATAAACGTTGCCCGATCTCAATATTAATTTTTACCGCTTCACGCACATAAGATTCTACCATTTCATATTCTTCGAGATTGGCATGCACGGCAGCCACATTGTTCAGTCCTCGCGAAATACCCATCTTATCATTAATCTCCCGGGCAATCTGCAATGATTTCTCGTAATACTCCAATGCCTTTTCATAATCTTTTTGCTCAAAATACAAGTAGCCGATACTATTAAGTGCCATTCCTGTACCCAAATGACCTTCAAGGCTTTCGATAACTTTCAGGCATTCAAAATAATAATCAGAACTTTGATGATAATCTCCCAGGTCGGTATAAATCTTGCCAAGAATTCGGTTGGCTTCGGCTTGTTGGGCGAATGAATTTAGTTTCTTGGCAAGATCTAAGGATATCATGGCATACTCCATCGAAATACGGTAATCAGACATCCCCCAATAAATATCAGCCAACAAAACCTTTGCACTTAACTCTTCTTGTTCAAATGCACCTTGAATTGCCAGGCTATCAGCCTCCAAAGCATATTGCATTGCCAATTCGGGCTGATTGTTCTTCAGTGACTGAGTAAGCTGGAGGAGAATTTCAACTTTCTCGATGCCATCATCAACATGTAATAATCCATTTGCCAAACTATCGGTATAGGGAGCATTTTGGGCATGGCCAAAAAAATTTAATTTCAGTAAAAATGAAATAAGCAGTAAGCCGACATATATTTTATAATCTATTTTCAAATTGGGAAGCAAGTTTCAATTGGTTTAATCAATTCCTAATCTATTTTAGATCAGGATGCAAATTTAAGATAATTTGGTAAAAGAGGTTACACGACAAATATCACAATGCTATCCTCAAATGATTAAATTTTTCATCGAATGAAACGAATTACACAAATTTCACCTGTCTTGGGCAGGTGATAATTCGATTAATCAGCGTTATTCGATGATAATTCTTTTGACAGGTGGAAATTTGTCGGATAGCCTAAAAAGAGCTAGCGCTTAAGTTAGTTTCCTGTGCTAATTAATTGCTAATTATCTGAAATGCAGTTTTGATGTAAAAATTGTGCTGACATTCAAAAGATCGGCT
>CAZBDF010000358.1:0-5288 GCA_964490385.1 uncultured Lentimicrobiaceae bacterium
TGGATAAATATGGTAATCTGAAGAATCATTCAAAACAGGGAAGTGTGACATTGATGAGATAAATTTGTGATGAAGAAGTTAGCATACATATGTTTTTTCGTTTTACTATGCCTTGCCACAAAAGCGCAAAAGGAAGATCACATGTGGTATTTTGGTGAACGAGCAGGCATGGACTTTAATAGCAGTGAACCTGTGGCATTGACTAATGGCGCATTGCGAACTGTTGAGGGCTGTGCCAGTGTTTGTGACAATAACGGAGCAATCTTATTTTACACCGATGGTGATACCATTTGGAACAGGAATCATGAAGTGATGCCAAATGGAACTGGCCTCCATGGAGATGGTTCATCAAGCCAGTCTGCTATAATTGTAAAAAAACCAGGAGACAATCCCTTTTACTACATCTTTACCACAGATGCCGCACATAATAATTTAGAGGCTGGTTTTAATTATTCAATTGTCGATTTGAACCTGGATGGTGGCTTAGGTGACGTATCATCAAAAAACAATTTTCTGTTCCATCCTGTCGCTGAAAAGGTTTGTGCAACATGGCACGAAAACCAAACCGATATTTGGATCATCACCCACGAGTGGGAATCTAATAATTTCAGGGCTTACCTGCTTACCGAAAACGGATTGAACACTATTGAAAATATCACACCCGGATACCCGGTAATAACTTCTGTAGGTGCCAATTATGGTGGAAGCATTTGGAATGCCATCGGATACCTGAAGGTATCGCCATATGGAAGTAAAATTGGAACTGTAATACATAACAGCCATTTCGAGGTTCTTGATTTTAACAAAAGCAATGGCACAGTATACAACCCTATCGCTTTTACAAATCTTGGACTCCCTAATCTTTATGGCCTCGAGTTCTCACCCGACGAGAGCAAAGTTTACATTTCAAATATTCCAGCATCAAGCCATATTTATCAATACAACCTCGGACTTGGCTCACCAGACGCAATCAGGGCTTCTGGATATCTTGTTGCCGAATCTACTAATGATTTATGCTATTCAGGAATGCAACTCGGACCCGACGACAAGATATACGTTGCCTGCAATATCCATGGGTATTTAGGTGTAATAAATAACCCAAACGAAACTGCAGGTTCCTGCAACTTTACCGATGACGCAATTTTTCTTGAAGGAAAACTAAGTTTCCGTGGCCTGCCAAACAACCTCACATACCCATACACCTATAACTTTACCTATTTTAGGCAGTGTTTTGGAGATACCACAGCTTTTAACCTAACCAGTTCAACAAATATCAATTCAGTTGTTTGGGATTTTGATGACCCTGGCTCGGGCATACAAAACACCTCCACCCTATTTAATCCCACCCATATTTTTACTGCACCAGGGAATTATATGGTAAATCTCCTCATAAATTACTCTGGGGGATCGAACAACATTAGTAACGAAATTACAATCTTTCCACTCCCTGATATTAATCTGGGAAATGATACAATTATTTGCACTGGCGAAGCTCTAATTCTAAACCCGAGTGGGGATTTCCAATCCTACCTTTGGCAGGATAATTCAACAGAACCAAATTTTACTATCAGCGAAAATGGACTTTACTGGGTAGAAGTTGAAAATGAATTTGGATGCTTCAACCGCGATTCGGTTAACGTGACAATTGCTTTGGGCCCGGAGATTTGGCTGGGCAACGACAGTACGTTTTGCACCGGCGATACAATCATGCTTTGCGCCGGAAATGGATACCCGGATTATCTTTGGCAGGATGGCTCAACGGATTCGTGTTTAACAGTAACAACAAGTGGGAATTACTGGGTGGAAGTGGGCGACGAATTCGGGTGCATGGGATACGATACCATCAACCTTGCTTTTCTCCCAGGCCCGAATGTTTCGCTTGGTAATGACACCCTGATTTGTTCCAACGAATATTTGCAACTTGACGCGGGTGACGGCTACTCAAACTATCTTTGGCAGGATGGTTCTGGCGGACAAACTTACTTTGTTACCCAAGCAGGGGAATATTGGGTAGAGGTGGCTAATGATTGTGGTTTGGGTAGCGATACCATCAATATTGACTTTACTGAAGCTTTCGATATTTGGCTGGGAAACGATACATCATTCTGCTATGGACAAAGCGTTGTATTGGATGCCGGAGCCGGGTTTTCGTCTTACTTCTGGAACACCGGATCAACTTCGCAAAGCATCATCGTTGCTACTACGGGAAATTATTGGGTGGAAGTCAATGATTCATTAGATTGCACTGCCACCGATTCCATTTACATTGAAGCTTTTATGGATTTTAATATTTCCATTGGTGAGGATACGGTGAAAATTTGTGAGGGCGACTATGTATTTTTAAATGGCCCTGAAGGTTATCCAAGTTACTTCTGGCAGGATGGCAGCACCTATCCTACCCTTCTTGCTGACACTGCCGGGATTTATTGGCTGGAAGTAACTGATGAAAACGGATGTGCCGCCAGGGATTCAACAATACTTGTAGTGAATGTTATCCCAGCCGATCTTTTGGGAAATGATACTGTAATTTGTCCGGGCGCTGAATTGACGCTGCCTGCCAGTTCTGGTTATCAAAGCTATCAATGGCAGGATGGATTTTCCGGGGATTCGTTTGTAACAAATCATTCAGGAAAATTCTGGGTGACAGTTTTTGATGATATCGGATGTTCTGGCACCGACACAATCCTGGTTTCGGACTTTGAGATTCCGGGACTTGGTTTGGCAAGCGAAGAATGGATTTGTCATGGCGACAGCCTGTTGCTCGATGCCGGTGAAGGATACACATCCTACCTTTGGCAGGATGGAACTACTGAACAAGAATACCTGGCAACAGAAGACGGAGATTACTACGTTCAAATAGAAACCATTTGCGGATTCTACACCGATTCGGTGAAAGTATATTTTTACGAAGGAAACCTTGACCTTGGTAATGACACTATTTTATGTGATGGTGAGCAACTTTTACTTTACCCGGGGACTGGATATTCAAACTTTTATTGGAGCAATGGTTCCACCGACAGTATTTTGATTGTTGGGGAGAAAGGGGATTATTGGCTTGAAGCCTTCGATGGTTTTTGCTACATTTCTGATTCCATCGCCGTGGATGCCTGCACCAGTATTTGGATCCCCAATGTATTTACACCCAATGGCGACGAGTACAACCAAACTTTTTACGCCAAGGCAGAAAACCCAGCCGGTATCACCCAATTTAAATTAACTATCTTTAACCGCTGGGGAAGGATTGTTTATGAAATGGATGACATCAACGACAAATGGGACGGTAGGTTAAATGGCAACGATTGCTCTGCCGGAGCCTATTTTTGGGTATGCGATTACCAGGCTTTGGATAAATATGGTAATCTGAAGAATCATTCAAAACAGGGAAGTGTGACATTGATTAGAAAATGAAATGATTAGGAAGCTAACATACGCATGTTTTATGATTTTGCTGTTCTTTTCTGCTCATGCACAAAAAGAAGACAATATCTGGTACTTTGGAAACTTTGCCGGTTTAGACTTTACCTCTGGCGCTCCCACAGTATTGACAAATAGTGCAATGTACCAGCATGAAGGAACTTCGGTTATTGCAGATGGCGAAGGCGAACTCTTGTTTTACACAGATGGTGATACAGTTTGGAACAGGAACCATGAACTCATGGAGAATGGCATAGATTTGTTTGGCCACAATTCTTCAACCCAATCAGCCCTGATTGTTAAAAAGCCTGGAAGTGAAACCCTTTACTACATTTTTACAACTGATGCCGCCCACAACGATTTGGAGAATGGATTCAACTATTCAATAGTGGATTTAAGCTTGGATGGCGGTTTGGGGCAAGTAACATCGAAAAACAATTTACTTCATAATCCGGTAGCTGAAAAACTTGCAGGGGTTTATCATGCCAATGGAACTGATATTTGGATCATATCACATGAGTGGCAATCTTCTTCATTTCGGGCCTATCTACTCACCGAAGATGGAATTAATTCTGTTGAAAATAGTGTTCCGGGATACCCAATTATAAGTATTGTTGGGTCAAATCATGGGGGTTCAATTTGGAAGGCTATCGGTTATATGAATGTATCACCCCAAGGAAAAAAGATAGGTGTGGCCATCCATAATGACAAATTTGAAATATTCGATTTTGACAAAAACACGGGTTTGCTTTCAAATCCTATTGCCATCACAAATCCTATTGAAGTTTGGCAGTATGGGATAATATTTTCACCTGATGAAAGTAAATTGTATGTAAGCAATGCGTGTATCCCCGGAAATCCAAGCCGTATTTATCAGTATGATTTGAACCAAAAAAACGAAGATAATATCAATGGTTCAGCATATCTTGTTTCTTCAATAACTAATTCGTACGAATATGGGGCATTGCAACTTGCCCCGGATGGGAAGATTTATGTTGCACTGAAAATCCATCCATATCTTGGCGTGATAAACAATCCCGATGGTGCCGGTGATCTTTGCAATTTTGTCGATAAACAATTATCCCTGCTAAACAGGAGTTCTGGCTATGGACTGCCAAATTCGGTAGTTGGAAAAGCTTTTGCAGATTTCAATTTTACAAACGCATGCTTTGGCGACACCGCTTTTTTTAATATTTCAAACATAGCCGGTATCGACTCTGTTTTATGGGATTTTGGCGATCCGGCTTCAGGGCTCCAAAACAACTCAAACCAATTCTATCCATATCACATTTTTACTGCCCCGGGAAATTTTACAGTAAACCTGAACATCTATTCATCAGGAAATCTGGCGATTATCACACATGAAATCTCCATTTATCCAAGCCCCGAAATTAACCTTGGCAGCGATACCCTGATCTGTAGTGGCGAAAATCTGGTCCTCGCTCCAGATGGGAATTTCCAATCCTATCTATGGCAGGATAATTCAACAGAACCAACTTTTACCGTCACCGAAAGTGGCCTTTACTGGGTAGAAGTCGGGAATGAATTTAGCTGTTCTAACCGCGATTCTATGAATGTTACGATTACAATGGGCCCGGAGATTTGGCTGGGCAACGACAGTACGTTTTGCACCGGCGATACAATCGTGCTTTGCGCTGGATATGGATACCCGGATTATCTTTGGCAGGATGGCTCAAAGGATTCGTGTTTAACAGTAACAACAAGTGGAAATTACTGGGTGGAAGTGGGCGACGAATTTGGGTGTATGGGATACGATACTATTAGCTTTGCTTTTCTTTTGGGCCCGGAGATTTGGCTGGGCAACGACAGTACGTTTTGCACCGGCGATACAATCATGCTTTGCGCCGGAAATG
>CAZBDF010000359.1:0-5268 GCA_964490385.1 uncultured Lentimicrobiaceae bacterium
ACTTGCGACGCAAAGCAAGCCCGTATGGGCAACATTGTTATAGTTTTTGTTTTCCCGATACAATCGGTTTATTTTAAAGTTAATATTGAAAATATTTAGAAATATGGTATCCGAAATGATAAGTCAGGTTTGAACTTTCTGATTATTTTTAATTTCAAATTGTTTTCTTTTTTGGTAGCCCACTACAGCTGTTGCCGGAATAATCATCAATGTGGGAACGGTTGACGCAAGTGGTTTTGGAGTTCCTTTTAAGTTGTGGATGCCAAAGGTTAATGTAAGCGCAATTGATGTAGGAATCAGTACTGCAGCCAGTAAGGCAAGCGTTTGCTTTTTAATATTGATGGCAAGATACCCGCAAAATTTCATGATAAAGCCTCCAAAGAAAAAGGTATATCCACCTTGTTTCAAAGCTGCAGTGGCAGAAGGCAGCCATTGGCTGGTGGCCGAATAATTTATGATAAAGACAATCACACCCATTACAACCGCCCCATAAATCCCCATCTTGTAATCAATGTAGCGGCTTCCAAAATTGATGATTCTTTTTAGAATGGATTTTTTGGGCGTAGTTTTCGGTTTCTTTAATTGAGCCATTCAGTGAGTGGGTAAATGTTTTGGCAATATTACTCACAATTTGCTATCAAATTATTTGAAATTTTATTTTGATGATATTTGATGGAGAGTTTGGGCTAAAGCCCGAAAAAGGGGAGGGGGATCTCATTAATCCTCGGGCTAAAGCCCGGGGCAATTCATGATATGTTTTGGGAATCATGGGCAATTCATGACTTGCTCCGGGCTTTAGCCCGGAGATAAAAATGAGACAGAAAATTCCCGGGCTTTAGCCCAAATCTGGTTTTTATGCTTGTCCCCGGATAATTGCATCCTTTTTCAATTCATTCTCTCATTCTCTCATTTTCTCATTTCATCCCCGCAAAGGCGGGATTTCGCTTCGCTCAACATTCTATTATTTTTATTGTATATTTGTGATAAGTCATTTTTTTCGAATTTCCAGTTTTGAAATTAAACTAAAACCCCATGAACATTATAGGCCGATTTGCAAAAAACCTGGTAGATTCAGTAGCTGATGCCGGAGAAAAATTCTTAGATTCACGGCGCTTGCGTGGCACGTCGATGCAAACTTTGCTCAAGCTTTGCGAGGACCTAATATCACACAAAGGCGTAGCTTCTGGAATTGCTTTAGCCAGGGAAGTAGTAACCCGATATGGCGCATTAACACAAAAAGAGAAGTTGACCTTTTTCAAGGACTTGCAAAAACGGACTGGTCCAAACCTAAAGGAAATCTCAAAAATTGCTGCTACGTTTGCTGCTAATCCTACCGAGGATGGTTTGATTGAACTAAGGAAAAATATCCGCTCGGACCGCCGAAGACTTTTCAGTAGGATGAATATGGCACCAAACGGAACACAGGCAATCGTAAACATGCGTGCTGATCTCCTGGGTTTTATTTCTCTGCATCCTGAACTGAAATCCATAGATAGTGATTTAAGGATATTGCTCACAACCTGGTTCAATCCAGGTTTCTTGATCCTTAAAAAAATCAACTGGGATACTGAAGCCTCAGTACTCGAAAAAATAATCAGGTATGAAGCTGTGCATAATATCGAGAACTTCAACGACCTTAAAAAACGATTGGTAGCTGATAGAAGGTGTCTCGCATATTTTCATCCTGCCCTCGATGACGAACCTTTGATTTTTGTTGAAGTGGCGCTTACCCGGGGGATCTCAAGCTCTATCCAGGCCATTATTTCCGAAGAGAGTGATTTGGATGGCGATGGCAATACAGCCATTTTTTATTCCATCAACAACTGCCAGCGTGGCTTGTCGGGCATACCTCTCGGTAATTTTCTGATTAAAATGGTGGTTAAGCAAATTGCCGTGGAACTGCCATCCATAAAAACCTTCTCAACATTATCTCCCATACCCGGCTTTGCTGATTGGCTCAAGATGGAGATTGAATCAGGAAAAAGCGAATTTATTCCTGCCAAAGAACTGAAAATTCTTCGCATGATTGAGGATAATGATTGGTTTATTGATAAGAAAAAGTGCAATGAGCTAAAAAAACCATTGATAAATGCCAGTGCGAATTATCTGGTTTCAGTGAAAAGAAAAGACAAGCCATCGAATGCCGTAGCGAGGTTTCATTTTGGCAATGGCGCTCAGTTGTACCGCATCAATTGGATGGGGAATACATCGCAGCAAGGTATTGATGAATCTTTTGGCTTAATGGTAAACTACCTTTACGATCTGAAACAGATTGAAAGCAATCATGAGGCTTATGTGCAGAGAGGAAAACTTGCTGTTTCAAAATCAATCCGATCACTGGTGGATTAAGTTTATTCAGGGTTTGACTTCAAGTCAAGCCATGAATAAACTCAACCAACTCCATTTACAAATCCCTCATGCGAAATTCACGAAGGCTAACATGAATTATCCCTTTATGATTGCCGCTTGCATATTCATCGAGGGTAACCACAACACAATAAACAGTATGCTTTATATCGAACTCAGGTTAATAGATTCCTCCCTTTGGTCGGATACTAATGATGAAGTTTTGATCATGCTACACAAAAATGAATAATATGATGGGTTTATGTATTATGATGAATTGGATTTAGTATTCCATCCCAAATTCATCTCAAACAATTTAGTTTTCCAACCCAAATTGTAATTCACCGGGTGACTTCAAGTCACCCGGTGAATAGTTTTCAAGTCACCCGGTGAATGTGCCCACAAACTTTTTATACTCCCCCAAATCCCACTGCAAATCCATTTCTTCAAACATGACTTTGGCTTTTTCGAGATAGTCTTTTCCTGAAAGGCCATTAAGTTGTTTTTGTTTTGTTTTCGGGTCGGAAAGGAATTTGCCGGTTTCGAAATAGGCGCGGGAGAGTTCGAGGCGGGCGTTGAATTTTTCTCCAGTTGCAATCGTAAGCCCGAAGTATTTTAGAACTTTTTGATTATTATTGAGAAACAAGAAAACTTTTGCTTTAATTAAATAGGCTTCAGTAAGATTTGGTATCATCTTTTTTGATTGGGAAATGAGTTCGTCAGAAGTTTTGTTCAATACCTTAATCATGGATTTGAAGGTTTTATCTTTTTTAGACTTCATTCTGATCCTTTCAAAATCGAGCTTAACTTTTGCCAGCAAATATTGGATGTAGTATATGGGAATCTTATTATGTTTTTCAACCTGGTGCTCAATTTCTGAGAGTACGTTTTCAGCCTTGTTCAATTCTGCCATTTTTACAAAAACCTGTACTTTGATACACAAAAGTACATGGTGCATTGCTGAATGACCGGTTGTCTTAACATAGTCCAGACCTTCATCCAAAATTTCAATTAGCTTATCAATCTTACCAAATTTATGACATGCATATGCTTGAAGGCGATAGTTTTGTGCTCTTGCATGGCTGTTGTCAAATGAATTTGCCAGTTCATCCAAATCCTTATGTGTTTTTGAATACCCAAGCCAATCTCCTTTTTCGATATTTGCCAACCCAGAATAAGTTAGGTATATGGTACCTGGCCAAAATTTCCCCATCTGTAAAGCAGTTTGGAAGACATTTTGATAATCTTTATCCGTTTCCCATTTACCGGTGTTATACTGTTGCATTTTCTGCAAAAACCGATATTCAACAAACGAATTGGGGTCGTTCTCTATGCCAGCTTTTTTTACCAAATCAAGTATTTTCTGACTTGTTGTATAAGATAAACCAGTCCACATAAAAAGGCTGGTGCCGTCTGCAAAAATTGATACTGCCTTTTTGCATTCAAAAATGTTGTATTTGCTTAGTTTTTTTTCAAGAGAGGCCGTCTTAAGTACAAATTGCTTTGGATTTAAGGTGGCAAGTGCGTGCCCCCATTGATCTAAGCATCTTATTGCTAACTCAAAGTCGTCATCTATGTGTTTTCTGAAAAATAAGGAAGGCCTGTTGACCACAACCAAAAGGAATAGCATAGACATAATACCACTAAAAAGTATCCCCTTTTCGGTTTTTGCAAATTTGAAGTTGAAATACTTTTCAAAAAGGATTTCGAAATAAGCAACGGCTTCTTTATTCATTCCAACAGCCTCATAAGCAAACGCGACTTTTATTTCCAGGTCTCTAACCTCAGTATCTTTTTTATCGTTTTTACGATTTGCTGGTATCAACTCAAGGGCTTCCTTATAGAAATTCAAAGCCTCGGATGAGGCACCTGATTTCAGCGATTCATCACCGGCCAAAATAAGATATTGAATAGTTTTTTCTTTGTTTTCGGCTTTGGTGTAATGGTAGGCCAGGGTTCCGTAAAATTCGTTGATGTTTTCGGCAAAAACCTTTTCGATGGAAGCGGCTATTTTCAGGTGCAAACCTTTTCGTGATTGTTGAATGATGGAATCGTAGGTGAGCTGCTGTGCCAGGGCGTGTTTAAACAGGTATTCGATCTCCTCCTTCTTTTTTGTCTCGGTGATCAACTGTACTTCTGTGAGGTATGCCAGACGTTCATCCAGTTCTTCTATGGTGTCGGTTGCTTCTTCCAATACTTTGTAATAAAAATTCCGCCCCATCACAGAAGCAGTATTCAGCAGTTCCCTGGTTTTTTCATCTAATTTATCCACCCGCGAAAGGATCACATCATTGATGGTTTCAGGAATATTTACATCATTGATTTTATCAGTGACAATGAATTCCTTCTCTTTAATCTCGATGATCCCTTCATCCAGAAAACTCCGGATTACTTCTTCGATAAAGAAGGGGTTGCCTTCTGTTTTGCGGATGATCGTGCTGGCTACCTTTTCGGGCAAAGAAACTTTTTTGAGCAGGTTGTTGATCAGTTCTCCCGATTCCCCATCTGCAAGCGGCGAAACGTTTATAGTTATGTTGTCGCCCGGCAAATTATCGACAAGCCATTTTAAAATATAGTCGCCCGTTTCCTTATAGCCCGGCCGCAACACATTGATGAACATCACCGGGTGGTTTCGCGACAGCTTGTAAAGGGATTCAAACATGGTGATGGACGAACTATCAGCCCAATGCATGTCTTCGACTAAATATATTCTTGGTTTGTCTTTGGCTGCGCTGATGATTAGGTCGCGCAAGTTTTTCAGGATAAGCTTTTCGAGGGCTTCCCCTTCAATTCCCTGCACACGTTCCTTGAATATTCCTTGCAAAGGTAATCCCATCATAGTTGCCAGGAAAGCGTAGATCTCATCCGCTTGTTCTGGTGTATTCTGTTTTATTCCCTGAAAAAGTTTTTCTGAAGAAGCTG
>CAZBDF010000360.1:0-5264 GCA_964490385.1 uncultured Lentimicrobiaceae bacterium
TCCGTTCTGTTTCTAATTATGTTGAAGTAAGGGACAGGTCGAAATGGGAAGTTCAGTTGGCCATCGATCAATTGACTCTTGAAGTATTGAGAATTTTCAGCTATTTAAACAAACAAGGAAATCCATCAAATGAAAATGAATAGATTTATAATACTGATGTCGGGTCTTTTAGTTTTATCAATATCGGCCTGCGACAACAAATGCAATGTTGATTGTTTTACACCTCCGGGTGAATTGGCACTCAAAATTACCGACATCGACGATGGAGCTGATTTAATTTACACCGGGGTTTACAATGCCGATTCTCTTGCCATTTATTATTTCGGTAATAATAGCAGCGGTATAAAAAGGTATATCATTCTGGAAGTGCAAACAGATTCGGCCAGGCAAAGTTCGTTTATCATTTCCAATGATATTTCCTGGAAAAGCGTGGAAGGATTTAAAGATTTTTACTTGTACTTAAATTACCAGGAAACTGATACACTTTTTTATGATGTCGTTTCAAAATCTGAGGACTGTTGCACCTATCACCCGATAATGAGTTTTAGCATCAATGGAAATGACGTCGAATATGATAACACAGATTACACCTATGATTTAAAAAAATGACAATCAATGCCGAAAAACCAGAAATCTTTGATTTCATTGTTTTTCGAGTCCCGGATTCACGAATCCGAGGATTCGGAACATCCTCGAAAAGTTACGAAAATTGCAAATTTTCTACTTTTCGGGATGACTATCAATGACGCGCGGAGCGCAAATGACTATCAATGACCGCGGAGCAAATGACTATCAATGACCGCGGAGCAAATGACTATCAACGACAGCGTAACAAATGACACAAAAAATAACCCTCGGCTTTTCGCCCTGCCCCAACGATACTTTTATTTTCGATGCTATGGTGCATCATAAAATTGACACGCACGGACTGGAATTTGATTATGTGTTCGGCGACGTGGAAGAATTAAACCGAATGGCCTCACAAGCCAGGCTTGATGTTACAAAACTTTCGTTTAATGCATATTTTTCGGTTGCCGAAGATTATTGTTTGTTAAATTCGGGAGCCGCCCTGGGAAAAAACAACGGACCGATTTTAATAAGTAAAAAGGAACACTCAATTGATGAAATCCCTAATTTGAAAATTGCTATCCCGGGAAAACAAACAACTGCAAACCTTTTACTCACGGTTGCATATCCGGGGGCAACAAATAAAACTGAAATGTTGTTTTCGGATATTGAAGCAGCAGTGCTCAGGAGTGATGTTGATGCCGGCCTTATCATTCACGAAAATCGTTTTACCTATGCAGAGAGGGGGCTCCATAAAATTCTTGACCTCGGAGAATATTGGGAAACTTTAACCGCCTCCCCCATCCCATTGGGTGGCATTGCCATCAAAAGAAACTTACCGGGCGAACTCCAATTATTGGTAAATAGAATCTTAAAAGACAGTATCAATTATGCCTTCGACCATCCGGGTGAAGCCCTGGATTTTATCAGGTCACACGCACAGGAGATGGATGAAGACGTGATGTACAAACACATCCAGCTTTATGTAAATAATTTCACAAGGGACCTTGGGGCTGATGGTAAAAAGGCAATACAAACCCTGTACAAAAAAGCCCATGAATTGAATTTGATCCCAGAGGTCGAACAAAACATTTTTATTGATTAATATCACAAAATGAATGAAATACATTGACGAGTATAGAAATAAAGAACTTGTGCTGAAGATTGCTGATAGAATAAAACGCATATCAAAAAAGCAGGTTAAGCTGATGGAGGTTTGCGGCGGTCATACCATGTCCATTCAAAAATTTGGCATCCCTTATTTATTACCTGAAACTGTGGAATTATTGTCAGGGCCAGGTTGTCCGGTTTGTGTTTCCAGCCGTCAGTTTATCGACCATGCAGTTGCCTTATCGCGACTACCGGATGTTATCATAACTACATTCGGGGATTTGATCCGTGTGCCGGGATCAACTTCATCTTTAGACCGTGAAAAAGCTGCAGGTGCCGATGTCAGGATTGTTTATTCTATCATGGAAGCCCTAAATATTGCCTTGAAATCCCCAGACAAAAAAGTTGTTTTTCTTGGTATCGGTTTCGAAACTACAGCACCCACAAGTGCGGCAGGCGTTTATCACGCACAAAAAAACAAAATCGATAATTTCTTTTTCCTAAGTTCACACAAGATCATGCCACCAGCCATGTCGGCACTTATTGACGAAGGTGTAAAAATTGACGGATATATCGGCCCCGGTCATGTAAGTACAATCACCGGTTCAGGAATGTACGAGGAAATTGCACAAAAATTTAAACTGGGTGTAGTAATCTCCGGCTTCGAACCTGTAGATTTGATGCAGTCAATATATATGCTGGTTGAACAAATAGAAAATGAAAAGCAGCATGTTGCAATCCAATACAAACGTTTCGTAAAACCTGAAGGCAATGTCAAAGCGAAAAAATTGATGGATGAAGTATTTGAACTGAAGGAAGACTGGTGGAGAGGGCTGGGTATTTTACCAAAAAGCGGATTAAAATTAAGGGATGAGTACAGCTTGTTTGATGCCTCAAAAATGATTGAAGTTGAAATTGAGCCCACCATTGAGCCAAAAGGATGTATTTGCGGAGAAATTTTAAAAGGCATTAAAAATCCAAAAGACTGTAAATTATTTGCAAAAGCTTGTACACCTCAAAATCCTGTTGGGGCATGCATGGTTTCAAGCGAGGGTTCGTGCCATGCGTATTATAAATATAACAGGGGGTAAGTCTGAAGTTTGAAGTGCCGAAGCAAAGCTTCGCGCATGCTCGACCGAAGGTCGGCATTTGGAGTGCCTAAAGTTTGGAGTTTGGAGTTTAGAATATGGATTTCGACAAGACCTGGAAGATGGGGTGTTAAAAATTGATTTTCTTAAAATTGTATTTTTCTGTTTATGTGGCTATTAAGATTTATAGAAAAAAAATGTCTTTTCGTTCCGTTTTTTGCATTTTTTCAAAGGTTTTTGTAAAGAGATTTCTCCCTTCGGTCAAAATGACAAGTTTTCGTAACAAGTAAATTATGAATGTATAAATAGATTTCTCAGTCGCTGTGCTCCATCGAAAAGACAGGGTAATAATGGGAGGAGAGGAACATCGGGCGCAGAGCGCCCGATGTTCCTCTCCTCATACACCACAAATGAAGCCCTGTCTTTTCGACCGCAGGGAGAAATCTATTACCATTTGTCATCACACATAGAGGCTCCTATTTCCAGGGGCTTGGTACTCGAAATGACAAAGTTGTAGTTTATTGGTTCGGGGGAAATCCATCTTTATGAAAATAATAATCTGATGAAAGGTGAGTTAAAAAGAAAAATATAATAAATGGAACGTAAAAGTAAAATACAGATTTTACAACCCACCTGGAGGGTTTGCCTTTTCAAAACAGTAGGTTTAAAAATTAAGTCCGTCTGTGTTGAAATAAAACCTTCCAGGTCTTCGCCAGTTCAAAGTTCAAAGTTTGGAGTTCATAGGTTTGAGTTTGGAATTTCAGTTCTGAGTTTGAAGCTTACTCACAATTTACTATTAACAATTAACAATTAACCATCAATGAAAACCAACAAAAACATACTTCTCAGCCACGGCAGTGGTGGCAAATTATCACACGAATTGATCAGTGACATTTTTGTAAAACATTTCGATAACGATATTCTTTCAGCGCAAACTGATTCAGCAATCCTTGACCTTCAGGGCAGCCACCTTGCATTTACCACCGATTCGTATGTAGTCGATCCCATATTTTTCCAGGGTGGAAATATTGGTAAACTTGCTGTTTGTGGTACTGTTAACGACCTTGCAGTCTCTGGTGCTAAGCCTCTTTACCTGAGTTGCGGGTTCATCATCGAAGAGGGTTTTCCTATTTCTGATCTCGAATCCATTGTAAAAACAATGGCTGAAGAAGCCACAAAAGCCGGGGTAAAAATTGCTACCGGTGACACGAAGGTTGTGAACAAAGGAAAATGCGATAAAATCTTCATCAATACTGCCGGCATAGGCTTATTAGGACCTGAAAGGAAAAATATCAGTTTTGGTAAAAACATTGCACCTGGCGATAAGATCATCGTGAATGGATCTATTGGCGATCATGGAATTGCAATTCTTGCTGCACGTGAATCACTCAGTTTTCAAGCCGATATCCAGTCTGATTGTGCCGCATTAAACGGCCTCATCGAAAGCTGTTTGGAGCTATCATCTGGGATAAAATTCATGCGCGATGCCACCCGGGGAGGAATTGCTACTGTTTTGTGTGAATTGGCCGAAAATAAAGATTTGGGGATAATCATGAACGAAACCAGCATTCCGGTAAGTGAACTGGTAAAAGGTACCTGCGAGGTATTTGGCTTCGACCCGCTCTATCTCGCCAACGAAGGAAAAGTAGTTATGGTTGTGAGTAAAAAGGATGCAACTAAGGTGCTTGAAAAAATGCAAAAACACCCATTTGGACAGGAAGCTCAGATTGTCGGAGAAATTGTTGCCGACCATCCGGGCAAAGTATTATTACAAACCGAAATTGGCGGACGAAGGATTATAGACATGCTTGCCGGTGAAATGTTACCACGGATTTGTTAGGCCAATTTCATCAATAGCTTCAACCTTTCTAACTTAGTAGTTGATACCATACCAATAATGTTGCAAGTTACAGGTTTCAAGTTGCAGTTAAATTTAACATGTAACTTGCACCCATTGTAAGCGCACAGGCAAATTTGTGAAATAAATAATTTAACGACCTTGCAAAAAACCTGGGTTATTAACCGCTAGTCCCCAATTCCTGGTAGAATTTATTGATGGCACCGGCAAGGTCATCAAATACAACATAGTGATTGTCGCAGCCGCTTCTTGAGCAAACATTTACTTTTCCACCAGCCTTAATATTTAGCCCAACCATCGGTGCATCGCAACTCTGACATTTAATTTCCCTCAAAAGGGATTTATTACAATTCGGGCAAAAGAATTTAACAATATCGCCCTTATTGAACTCAATATTGCTCTCATGGTCGTAACATCCATAGCGTGCACACAGCCATAATACACCCCGCTCTTCTTCGCCAACAATATTGACTTTTATACTGGGCTTCTCATGCAAGGGGTGCCCCTCATCCATCAAAGACGAATCGCAATGTGGGCATTTAACGATTAATGTGATAATGTTATTCATATTATACTCCTGTAAATTAAATGATTAGTAATATTTTATTGAAATAACGGATTTTAAATGTACAAAAAATATC
>CAZBDF010000361.1:0-5256 GCA_964490385.1 uncultured Lentimicrobiaceae bacterium
GGGTTATTCATGGCTCCAATTTGATCCCCGGCATAAATGCCGGGGCTATGGATATTTCAAAACATCGACTTTATGGACACGCACTATTTAGCGTTTATCCTCAACGAATGGAACCTCATTTAATATTTCCATCCGTATGGCTGTTAAAATATAGGTTTCAATTTGGTAGAACTGGGTGGCCACCATGCCATCGGAAATGGATTTTACTTTTCCATAGTATTTAGCAATTAATTTATCCGTCTTCTTTTGAAGTTGAATTATTTTTTTTGTCCACTCATCGGCCTGTTGAGGAGTCATACTCTGGAACGTATCGGCGTACTCCGACAATAACACGATCCTTTCTTTTCCAAGGGCTTTGCGTTTCATTTCATAGGCATCATAAAGGTTCCAAAAGGCATTTTCCTGTGCCAGTGAAGGTTTGACAAATTCGGCTACCACGGATTTTTTATCCATACCAAATGCGGCCTGAAACAGGTCAATCTCCTCATTATATGACTGTGCATAAATTGTTGAGGCAATTAAGAATGTTGATAGGATTAAAAAAATGTTTCTCATCTGTTTAAAATTTAATTGTTAATTATTGAATGTTTATCATTAGTATCCGACAAAATAATAGAAAGACACAAAAGATTCCTCACTTCACTTCGTTACGTTCGGAATGACAAGGCATTAACATTTTTGAGTAGTGGAGATGGGTGCGGCTTCGCCGCACCCATCTCCACTACGAATTTTATATCTCCAATGCCTTGTCATTCCGACCAAAGGGAGGAATCTGTTGTATTTACTCTTACAGTAGTGAATGTTCATATCAATATAATTGTGATACTTCCGATTATTTCACCATTACTTTCCTTACAAGTTTTTCATTTCCTGATCGGATAACCGCGAAATAAATCCCCGGCATCAAATCATTACCCGAAAGCGTTATTGTTACAGGGCTTGCTTCCATGTTTTGGAGCACCTCAGTTGCCATAAGTATTCCATCTAATGCAAATAGTGAAATCTCTATTTGTCCGGTTTCCTGCGGATCAACCATAATATTGATATTTCCTTTGGTGGAAGGATTTGGGTAAACCACCGCTTTAAATGCATTTTGCGGTGTTTGCGCCTGAACTTCACTCATGGTAAACGAATGCATATCTGACCACACCAATTGCTGTTCATCGGTCATCCCCTTTACTGCCCAATGGTATGTTTTTCCCGGTTCCGGCTTAAATCCCGAAAGCATCATCCCATTTCCATTTTTGATGGGTTCCTGGTAAATAATACTGGAATTCGAAATCATAGAGGAGTTTGAAATAACGAGTTCTAAGTCATCGAGATGCCCACGTTCTATCTCCCAGGTAAAAAACAAATCTTGCTCTTCTGTCAGGGCTTTGTTTTGCGGGGAAATAAGTTTAATGCTTGGAATAACTCCATTTACAATATAGCCAATGTACCACGGCCTTTGATCTCCCAGGCTATCATAAAACCACCAATTGGGATTACTAGAATATAAAAACCAGTACGCACTCATGCTGAGGAATTCTATATTGGGCCCTGTATTTTGGCTTTTTAAATTGGATATGTCAATTTCAATTTCTGTCCCAAATGTATTTTTAACAGTTGTTTTATTGGAATAGCTTGCCTTATAATCCCCTGAAACACTGGTTTTAAAAATTGCAGGCACTCCCACTCCTACGCTAACATCCACTTCATATTCTGTTGAATGCTCATAGCTTTCACTGGCATTTTCTTCTATATTATGTGTTCCTCCTTGTCCAACTTCGCCACCTGTCCAGGTGGCTGTTATTATTGGCCGAAGACTATTATTTAGCACTGCAGAACTTATATTATCCCTTGATGTAGCAGTCCAGTCAGACAGTGAGTCTCCATTTGGTTCATTCACCTCAAATGGAAATTCTTCGATAGGTATTTGTTTTAGGATAATTGCAATATCAACTACCCTGAATAAATACTGATCTGAATTTGGAATAGTTATAGTACGATCCTCATCCCACCACGGGTAAGTTTTGTAATGATACCTGTTTATGGTTGGCACGGCAAAGATAAATTTTCCGAAATCCTGGTTTTCCTCCATAAGCCCAAATGTTTGAGTAAGTGTATTAGTAACTGTACTCCCATTGGCAACGGTATTTTTATAGGTCGAAGTATATTTAAACTCATCACTCCTCGATAATTGAACTACTTCGATATATGCATTCATATTAATATTCGCCCCTATACTCCATTGATCTTCATAGGTTGAACTAACTTCCGATTGATGTTCTGCAATAACTGTAAACAGCAGTTCAGAGGGCTCAACACCCGGATCATGGTTTGTGGGATTCTCCCAAACTTCCCAATCGATGGATACGGGTGGCCCACCATCGCAAATACCTACCAGCGACCAGAGGCCTTCAATTCCGGGATATGCTTGATTATCCCAGAGGTCGGCACTCGACACCGGAGTTTCGTTGGTAAGGCCCCATTGATCAGATTCAAGCATTAAACCAGAAAAATGCTTATCATGATCGGGATACATCAGCCAGATATATTGCTGATAGCCATTGACGCCATCAAGGGCATCTCCCCAATGCCTGGGTTGCAACTCAAAAGTTGCCAATAACTGGAAATTATCGCCGATTTTGTCCGGGGCAGAGGCTTGTGGAGGGTTAATCTCACCATACTCTCCTAGAATCATTACATCATTTTCAAAATAAAATTCCCTGAATGAAATTTTGTAATAACCCTCTGAACATTGATACTGGTTGACTCCGAACCAAACCAATCTGTCAGGATATTGAGGCAAAGGATCGGATGTTCTGCAGGCTTTCATTGTACCCTCTACAATGGTAGTTGCCGTGTTGCTTTTTCCGGGATTTATTAGATTATTATCAAACAAAGGAACCCAGGTAAATGTTCGTGTTCCGTCGCTAGCAATTGATGGGGTCAATTTTCCGATTTCTTCGATGCCACCTGTTGTAGAATACAAATTCAGGATCATATACTCGTTGCCATCGGCATCGAGCCTTTTAATAAGCCCCCCAAGCATATCAAGGTTTGTCGTATTTATATCAGGCAGCATAATATCTTTTATGTAATGGAATTTATTATCGCCTTCATCGAAACTGAATTCCTGTATCATCCATTGCATGTTACCATCGGAATATTTCGAAACAAAATACAACATGGAGTCTAACTGAAATGCCCCCATTTTAAGCTGGGTATGCACAGGTGAGTGGGTTTGATAATAGGTAAAGCACTTTTGTAGGGTATCCAAAGGAACCTGGGCATAACACTCATAACTTTCATTATCCGGTTCCCATTGATGATCAAGCTGGTGAGCAGATCTGATATGCTGAAAATACCATAATCTCTCATTGAACTGGAAGGCGAAAACCCTTCCAAGAGGCTGTCCTTCATCATAAGAACTCGCTTCGCCCGGGTAACCCCACTCTATTTTGTTATTGGGAGTTACGATCCCCAAAATAAATTTAGCCATTGGTCCTACAGCATCCAGGGAATTGTGGTCTTTGTTGACAGTGTACATGTATGTATGCCCACCCTTGTTGATACCATCACTCTGGTAATTAAAAATATATGCTATCCCATTGTAATTATAAAACGCGGTCCCCAATCCCTTATCATAATACGGAGTATTGCTTTGATCAAGCCAAACATTATCCGGGTTCAGGGTGACCTGGCCTGTGAGCAAAAATGGAGCGGCAAGACCTATTATAAGAATTACAGCTTGCATTTTTTTTATGTATTGATATTTTTTCATAAGGATCGTGGATTAAAAATTATAATGAATTCCTGTGTTAATAAAAATGTCATTTCCAATGCCTACATGGGCATAAAATGTTAGCGGACTTGTAATATTCCATTCAAGGGCAATGTTGCCATCAAAGCAGGAGCGGGCAATTCCTTTCGAGTTTACCTCTTCGCGAATAATATTGCCATTGCTCATATTTGTTTGCACGATGGTGTATTCGTGATTTGAATTGATCCAATAAAAGCCCGGGCCGGCATATAAACTGATTTTACCGGCACTAAAGCTTCCCAGCAGACTGACATGTTCGTAATAGGTGCTGTATTTGTAATCGACGGTTTGTGTGAAATTTTCAGGGACAGGGTTAGAATTGTCAGTGATTTTGGAAATAGAACCCTTAGCTGCAGAGAAGAAAGGTTTCAGCAAGAGTCCCCATTTCGGGTTACACTGGTAAACAATATTAAATCCCAGGCCAAAACAGGGTAAGTTAAATCCTGAATTGGAGTTGGATTCCTCTGTTTCAGCATTTTTGTTGTATGTGCTTTTTTCGATTTGCGCGATTCCCAGGGTCAGTGTTCCATCAATGCGCCATTTTGAATTTGGCTTGTTTAACAAAGGAATGCCCGCCTCTAAGCAAATCGTGTTAACCGTTGTAGTCCGTTCGGTAAATGAATTGATGTCATCTATTTCTTCGGTGCTGAGGTCGCGGGTTCCAAGATCCTGCCCTGCCCAAACCGAATGAAGGGATAAGGCTTTTAATTTCATGTCGAATGACATATAGGAATAGGAGAGGCCAATAAAAAATTTCTCTCCGCGTATTTCCTGATCTGTTTTTTGATCTTGTGACCTGACCTGCATAAACAATGTCATCACAAAAATAAGTAGTAGAAGTTTTTTCATGTTTTTTGATTTATTTATTCAATATCACTAAATGATTCATGACCATGGATAATCATCCAGGCTGATGGTCCTTTTTTAAATACGAGTGAAACTGCATGGTGAACACGCTGGATATTACCATCCTTATAGTTTACTTGAAAAACAGATTCCTGGTCAAGGAGTACAATATCTTCTGCGATTACTGTAACTATCACTTTTTCCTGCTGGATTTCTGTGTTTTTTCTGGTGGAAAACCAATTTCGGACACTATCGATATAGGCTGTTTTTGAATAAAACACGGATCCTCCTGAACTCATCAGGATTAAATCCGGACTGATAAAAGTCGCATATTCTTCACTATCCGAATTTTCGATGGCTGTACTTATTTTCTCCCATTCAGCCAGGATTTGTTTTTCAATTTGCGCTATTCTTTGTTCAGTAAGTTCATGGCATTGATTTGTGCATCCCGAAAACACAAGGCCCATCAACAGGAAAATGATAAAATAGTATTTACTCATGATCAATAGATTAAGTGAATTTTGAATTAATTTTGAATAACTGTGATTCTTAAGCCCAAAGATCGTTTAGTTGGATACAAAAAACTGAAGAGGGTTTAGATTACA
>CAZBDF010000362.1:0-5253 GCA_964490385.1 uncultured Lentimicrobiaceae bacterium
GAGATACTTTCCCTGTCGGTGAGACCGATGTATTTTACACAGCAACAGATCAAAGTGGAAACCAGGGATACACTGGATTTACAATAACAGTCCTGGATACAAATCCACCTGACATGCTCTGCCCTGATGATTTTGAAGTGAATGTAAATGCACCGTCTTTTGAACTGACTGAAGCTACACCTGAAGGAGGTTGGTATGAAGGGCCCGGGGTTGCTGACGGAATATTTTATCCAGCAGATGCAGGCATTGGGAATCACCTGATCATTTACAATTACAATAACCCATCATCAGGATGCCTCTATAATTGTGGTTTTTATATCATGGTAACAGAAGGAGAAGGCCAGCTAATAGTAATACCTGAAGGATGGAGTGGTATTTCTGGCTATGTGGAACCAATTAACCCTTCTCTTGACGTGATATTGTCTCCAATTTACGATGAATTGGTGATTTTACGTAATAATGAGGGGATGTATTACCCTGATGAAGATATCAATACACTCTGGTGGTGGGATACCTATTCGGGATATATAATAAAAGTAGAGAACTCAGTAAATCTGTTTATTGAGGGTACGGAAGTAAGCGACAAAACATTGTTGCTTAATCCGGGTTGGGAAATCATACCCGTACTGAGTACTGATTTCTACAATATTGTGGAGCTGTTTACAGGAACTCCTTTAACGATAGTGAAGGAAGTTGCCGGAAGCGGTATTTACTGGAATGAATATGGCATCAATACCATTGAGTTTGTTGAACCCGGAAAATCATACTATGTATTGATGGACGGGCCCGCGGAAATCAGTTTTAATTTACCCATGGATGGAAAGACAGGAATGATTCAAAAACAGGAAGTACAAGTTGAAACTCCCTGGAACCCGGTTTCACACACTCCATCCTCACATGTAATTGCATTTAACCTTAATGAGCAAGTTCTGAGTAAGGGTGATATTGTTGCTGGCTTCAATCAAGCTGGCTTATGCGCAGGCTATACCCAGCTTAATGACCAGGATGCCCCTTTCGCATTAACTGTTTTTGGCAACGTTCCCTTTGCAGGGAATGATAGTGGATTTGAATCAGGAGAATTGATTTCCTATCAGCTTTACAGGCCAGCCAGCAACGAAACCTTTGAGCTGGAAGTGAGCTACAATCCTGTAATGAATACCGGCAATTTTGAAGTTAATGGATTATCTGAAGTGACATCCGTAAAACTGGCTCCATTGGGAATTTTAGGACTTCAATCTGCCAACATTAATATTTATCCAAATCCTAACGATGGTACTTTTACCATTGAAGGCATTGAGGGGCTTGCTGAGATAAAAATATTCAATGCATTTGGTGAAGAGATCTATTTATCCAAAAAGTTGTTGCCAACGAAAATCACGTTAACACAAGCAAAAGGAATATATATCATAAAAATTATCACCAAAAAAGGAGAGTACTATGGGAAAATCATCATTAATTAATTTCAAATTTCATGCATTGAAGTAAATTATTTAACAAAGACAAATCACATATTTATTAAATTTAAAATAGGAGAATTAAAAATGAAAAAGTTATTTAGTATTGTTGTTATTATTTTTCTACATGGTTTTATATTTGGACAGGGTGGTGGGTTTACGTGGACTAGTTCTGATGAATCCACGTTTACCGTAACCCTTGGCGAAGGTTCAGAATTTAAATATACTAATCCTGATGGGACAAGTATTTACTTAAAGGCAGGGCCGGGAGGGGCATCTATGACTTATGCTGACCATAAGGACAAAAGTGGTAGTATTTGGGTGACTTTGGGTAAAGAAGTAGGTGCATTGGATTGGATAGCTAATGCAATGGATCCCAATTATGGAATGAATGGGGAACCACCTATGCTATTTGAAGGGTTTATTACAGGTGGAACAGGGACATTTGATGTTGAGTTAATTGGATTTGAGGGCATTGACGATGTCGTACTTACTTTTACAGCAGTTCTGGTTTCTGATGGAAATGATAACCCACTTACCGCAAGTGTTTATGGTCAGGGTGATCAGTTGGCATTCCCCAATCCCGGCACATTAAGCTTTACAACAAAATGGCATTCAGATGATGACCTTTTACTTAGCAATGGTGAGGTGTTAATTCCGGGAGACTTTTATTTGAATTCATATGCAGAGCCTTCAAATTTTTCCTATTCTATTTCATTGCCTGATATTTCATCCAACTTTACAATTGGTGAGAGTTATCTTTTTGTCTATGATCTTACCCAGCCACCTACAGGAGAAAATTTAAGGTTTCAATTGGACGGCAGTGTATCGAAAGATCTTATGGGTACGTTTATGGACACCATCCCCACCCTCACCGAATGGGGTGTAATTATCTTGCTGCTGCTTGTACTGGGAATTGGAGTAGTATTCCTGTATCAACGGCAGGCAACACTGGCTATGGCCGGAGCAAGCAATGTTTCAAACCCAAAGCCTAAATTGTTTGATGGAAAGTTATTCTTTAAAATATTCGCAATTGTCTTACTTCTTGGCATTGTAGGTTTAGTAGCGGCATTTTTGTATTATGGCCAAATTAACATTGCCGATCCATTTGGTACCGTTGTGAGTGCTGGAATTGTAGCCTACATCGCCCATTTATGGTTATTGAGGAAATAGAAATAAGTAATTCACCATAAAATAAAAGGTTATGAAAAAAATACTACTTCTTGGTTTTTACCTTGGCATCTGCAGCATATTGTCGGTAAGTTTCGCCAATGTGGGCACAGTTACTCTTGTAAATGGGGCACAAAGAGCTGGCAATGTAAATGCTATTATTCATTATGCAAACGGAACACGTGATACGGTAGCTGGTAGTGTTTGGCATCCCAAAGGTACTTCTGGTTCAGATAAGGCAACACAGCTTAAGAATGATTGTATGCAGTGTGTGGGTGCAACTGCAGTCGCCATTGGCGGTACTGTCAGAATTGCATCAAATGGGGCAAATGGTGAAATTACAGAAATCGATATCATTGATAATACCAATCAGAGACTTACAATAAATTCAAGCAATCTTAATGACGATATTCTGACGGTTGGTGTTAAAATAAAGGGTACTGGAACTTGTGTTGATGGTATGGCATATTTAAGTTTGGATGATTGTGGTGAATCTATTTCCATTCCAACTTATGGTAAAACAGGAGTGCAAGTTGCCGAAGAACTTGCCTCAGGTATAATTAATTGCAATGCAGAATTAGGAGCAACAATAATTTCCTATAGCATGGGAGGAGGAGAAACAGGAGTTATTAGATTTCTGAATTTACCACCTGAATTCTCAACAATTACTTTTGATACCGGTGGGGATTGTGGTTTGTCTGCCATAATATCTATGGGTACAAATACACAATTTATCCCCACCCTTACCCAATGGGGAGTTATCATTTTGTTACTCCTAGTTCTTGCAATTGGTATGGTGTTCCTGTATCAGCGGCAAACTTCGCTGGCTGTGGCCGGGGTTGCAGAAGCCTCAAGTGCCAAACCTAAACTCTTCGACAGAAAGTTATTTACCAAAGTGTTTGCAGTAGCATTGCTTATTGGAATTGCCGGGCTGGTTGCAGCTTACTTATATTATGGCTCCATTACCAATGCCGATCCGTTTGGTATCGTTGTGAGTGCTGGAATTGTAGCATACATGGCGCATTTGTGGTTGATGAAGAAGGTGGAAGATAAAGGGTAGAAAGTAGCGGTTGGATAAAAGTCCTGGGGTGTACGACAAATTTCACACATAAACTCATTAACCTTATTTTATGAATCCTCTACGAGGATTTCCCCCGTTCTTATCTGCCGTGGTGTTACAATTATGTAACCTCTACGAGGTTGTTTTCCATTTTTTGAACCGTTTCTTAAGCTTACTTGAAAGGAAATAACCAGTAGGGAGAAATAGAATTGTGAAATGGTGGTGAACTTTAAAAGTTTATGCCCGGCAATTACTAAATTCCAAAATAAGGTAATTCATTGGTAAATAACTTTTTAGAAGTTTTAATAGGAATAAAAACAGTGGTTTATACCTCGTAGAGCCCGCCTTGCCGCGAGGCAGGGTTTCAGAATTGGTGTAAAATCGGATGAAGTCGATTTAACAATCCTCGTAGAGGATTCATAATTTGGCAATCTTAATAAGTTACTGGGAATTTGTCATGCTGCTACCACAGAATTATTTCTTACATTTGCTAATCATACATTGGGAGGTTTGGTCACGTGATTGAACCTCCCGATTTATTGGTCAATTGATTTTATCGAAAAAAAAGCAACAATGAACAAAGGAAATTCAACCTTTAGTATTGGCAAAATCTACCGCAAAAACCCTGTTATTTTCTTTGTTGGCCTGGTAGCCCTGCAAATTATCCTGTTCTATGTGCTCTATCGAAACCCCTGGTTTGAAAGAACAATATTTACCCCTCTGGTCAATTTTTATGCCCTGGCATCGGGCATGTTTTTATCGCTGATTGGTTACGCAACAGAAGTAAGCGGAGATTTGATTTATTCCTCCCAATTTTCGGTGGGCATAAAAAAAGGCTGCGATGCCACCGAACCCATGGCCATATTCATTGCCGGGATTGTGGCCTTTCCCGCTTTAATCAAAAAAAAGTTAATTGGCCTCAGCATAGGCTTGTTCATTTTGTTTTTACTCAACATCATACGCATAGCAACGCTTTACATCACAGGCATCCACTACCCCGATTATTTTGAGTCGATGCACCTTGCAGTATGGCAGGTGGTATTTATTTTTGTTGCCATATTGCTTTGGTTCCTGTGGCTTAAATTTGTGGTTGGCAAACCTGAAGCAAAATGATAAAGACAAAACAAATAATCATTTCAATATTAACTTTTGTGTTGGTCTATACAGCCCTTTTGTTGCCACAAATAAATGTAAACAGGATTTATGCTGAGTTTTTTTGTAGTGTTGGGAATTTCCTTTTCGAAGATTTCCCACGTGGTGGCTTTGTAAATCTGAAAACACAAACGGATCAAGGGAAAAATGATATTGCCCTTTTCATTTCAAAAGCCGAATGGATGGAGGGCACCAAAATAAAAGGCGTAACTACCAACAAAGCCAGCGACAGGATTGGCTACCTGATCACTGCATTTTTTATCGCGCTCACCCTTGCCACCCCGGTTTCATGGAAAAGAAAATCCATCGCCCTAATTTTGGGGTTCATCATTGTCACTGCCTTTGTGATGCTCAAAATGTACATCATCATTTTAAACTCTTACACCCTTGTCGATTGGTTTGGTTTGTACCAGGAAC
>CAZBDF010000363.1:0-5230 GCA_964490385.1 uncultured Lentimicrobiaceae bacterium
AAACAGAAGGATACAATTTTCAGAAAATCAATTTTTAACACCCCACCTTCCAGGTCTCAATAACCCAGAACACTGAATTTCTAACTTCTACAATCTATCATCTACCCTCTCAAACACCATCGACGTCCTATTGGGAACGTACACTTTCAAATAGTGCCGGCCTTCCTGTTCATTGTATTGTGTAGGATATTCGACGCCATCGTTTACCCTGTTATGACCACCATATTCAGATGCATCCGAATTGAGGATAATTTTATAATTGCCGGATTCGGGCACAAAGAATTCATAATCGGGCAATGATTGGTTGATGTGGAAATTAAACACAAACACCAGCCCTGCTTTTTCAAACACCAGGGTTTTGTTCCAGTCGTCAGATTTGATGAGGTCGCCATAATCGGCATCCATAACCTTATTTTCCTTAATCAACGAAACCATGGCTTTATCCCACCCGGCCAGATACTGATATTTTAACTCAGGATTGTCGCGCAATGACCACTGGCGACGGGCATGGTGGTAGCTCCAGCCATTGCCTTCGCGGGGGAAGTCGATCCACTCGGGATGGCCAAATTCGTTACCGATAAAGCTGAGGTAGGCTTGCCCACCCAAAGCCATTGTTATTAACCTGATCATTTTGTGCAAGGCCATCCCACGTTCGACTACCAAATCCGGATCGTCCTTGTGCATATGATGGTACATTTCCTTATCCATCAGCCGGAAGGCAAGGGTTTTGTCGCCAACCAATGCCTGGTCGTGCGATTCGGCATAAGCAATGGTTCCCACATCGGGGCGGCGGTCGGTAAGTGTGTACCAAATCTCATCCATATTCCAGTCTTCGTCCTGCTTTTCCTTCAACAGTTTGATCCAATAATCGGGAAGGCCCATGGCCAGGCGGTAATCGAAGCCAAAACCACCTTCATCAATGGGGCGGCACAATCCGGGCATTCCGCTCACATCTTCAGCTATCGAAATGGCATCACCTTTTACATCGTGTATCAAAGTATTGGCCAGTTGAAGATAAGTCAGTGCATCCCATTCCACGCCATCGGTAAAGAACTTTTCGCGGCTATCGAAAGCAGTGAAACCATGGTGTAAATACATCATTGAGGTTACGCCATCAAAACGGAATCCATCGAAATGAAATTCCTCAAGCCAGTATTTCAAATTAGAAAGCAAAAATTGAAGTACTTCCGTTTTACCATAATCAAACAATTTAGAATCCCATGCCGAATGGTTTCCCCGTTCGCCGGGATGGGTATATTGATGGTCGGTACCATCGAATTCATTCAGTCCCTCGTTAAGATTTTTAACAGTGTGTGAATGAACGATGTCCATAATAACTGCAATGCCCATGCTGTGCGCTTTTTTGATCAGCGATTTCAATTCTTCAGGTGTGCCAAAGCGGCTTGATGGCGCAAAGAAATTTGAAACATGGTAGCCAAAGGACCCGTAGTAGGGGTGTTCAGCAATGGCCATTACCTGGATGGCGTTGTAGCCGGCCTCTTTGATATGTGGGAGCGTGTATTCAGCAAATTCGTTGTATGTACCGACGCCATATTTTTCCTGTGCCATCCCAATGTGGCATTCGTAAATGATGAGGTTTTCCAGGCTTCCCGGTTTAAAAGCATCACCTTTCCACGAAAACTGCTTTTTAGGCATCCACAACTGGGCAGCGTAATCTTTGGTGTTGTCGTCTTGCACCACCCGGGTAACCCAGGCAGGAAGCCGTTCTTTCCATCCATTGGCAGCATGCACAAGCACTTTATATTTGCTGTTGTGAACAAATTTACCGTCATAGGTAAGTTCATCAAGAAATATTTCCCAGATGCCATTGTCCATTTTAGTCATTGGATTTGACGCTCGGTCCCAGCCATTGAAATCGCCAAACAGGAACATTTCAAAAGCTGCTGGTGCCCATTCACGATAAAACCATCCTCCGGCATTTTTGTCGTAATGGATCCCAAAATATTTGTAGCCATCAGCAAAATTCGACAGGCTGCCATAATCGTTTTCTATTTGCTCAAGTTTGTTGTTGTAACGAGACAGCCGGTTTTCTATTTCTTGCTCCACCGGCTCAAGCCAGGGGTCGTTTGCCACCAGGGCGAGGCGTGGTTTTGGGTTGCTGTTATTTGTGTTTTTCATTTTTATTCTTTCTATCCTATTTTCAATTCTTTCTTTACATGTTATTTCTTACAGATACTATTTCACCTATATCAGGTGTCTGATTTTTGATGCTGGGTTTATGATTTGTGCTAATTGACATTAATGAAATTATTTACGTTTTTACTTTATTTCCCCTATATACCCTATGCACCTTTACCCTATTTCCCTATACCTCTCACATCCCCCTAATCCTGCCCTGCAACTATCTCAGCCAACACCATTGCCGAAGTGGCGGGTACAGAAATCTTGTCGTGTTTAAATACCCGATAACCCATTTTTTTAAATCCATTTTCGTTTAAAACGATGGTCCATTTTCCAAAGGGAATATCGACAATTTGGTTTTGCTTGCTGGCATTATAAATCACAACTATATTTTTCCAACTGTCGTTGTTGGCATGGTTCTTCAATTGAAAGACCACAACATTGGCAAAATCTGTATCGATAAATTCCAGATTTTTCTGAATATCCGCCGTGTTGGTCATCCTGAATGCCGGATGGTCTTTCCTTAGTTTTATCAGGCCACGGTAATAATCAAATACCTCCCGGTTTTTATGTTTCATCGACCAGTCTATCTGGTTGATTGAATCTGGTTGATTGTAAGAATTTTCGACACCTTGTTTTGTTCTGAGGAAGTCAACACCTGCATGCAAAAATGGCACTCCCTGGGAGGTCATAACGATGGTGTTGGCCAGTTTGTGCATCCTTGTTAATTCATCAGTTGATGCACCCGGATTTGAAATCACCAGTTTGTCCCACAGTGTATGATTGTCGTGGCATGAAACATAGTTCATCGTCTGGGATGGCTCCGCAGCCCATGGTGAGTCTGAGTAATTTACTTTTGCATAATCCACCTGCGGATGTTCAGTTGATGCAACTACACCAAATTTTACACTTTCTTCCAAATCGGGTGCGCCACTTACGAAACCTTTGGATTCGTGGTTGTTCCACGAGCCTTTAATGCCATCACGGATATCATCGCTGAAAGCAGCAATATTGTTGAGGCGATAAGTGGATTTTTTTATTGCTTGCTGATCTTCAGGAAGCGGACTGCCACCTGCGGTCCAGCCTTCGCCATAAATAAATATTGTTGGGTCAATTTTGTGGAGTTCGCTGCTGATCTGGTTCATTGTTTCGATATCATGGATACCCATCAGGTCGAAACGAAATCCATCAAGGTGATATTCGTCCATCCAGTATTTAAGCGATTCGATCATGTATTTGCGCATCATCGGCCTTTCAGAAGCAGTTTCATTGCCACAAGCCGATGCATTTGAAAATGATCCATCCTCATTCTGACGGTAATAATAACCCGGAACCATCAGGTTGAAATTCGAATCATCGGTTTTTCCTGTGTGATTGTAAACTACATCCAGCACAACCCTGATTCCTTTTTTATGGAATGCTTGCACCATCTCTTTGAATTCAAGGATGCGTGCTTTTGGATCATAAGGATCGGTAGAAAATGAACCTTCGGGCACATTATAATTTTCGGGATCGTAACCCCAGTTGTAAACGTTTTCATCCAATCGGGTTTCGTCGATGGAACGGAAATCGAAAGATGGAAGCAAGTGTACATGGGTCACTCCCAATTCTTCAATGTGATCGATGCCGGTTTTTTCACCTTCGGGACTTGTTGTTCCTTCTTCGGCAAGGCCCAAAAATTTGCCTTTGTGTTCGATTCCCGATTCAGGATGGATGGACAGATCACGCACTTGTAGTTCATAAACAATGATATCATTGAAATTTCTAAACGGAGGTTTCACATCATCTTTCCATCCCGGAGGATCGGTTTCTTTCATGTCGATGATTGCTCCCCTGAGTCCGTTTACGCCCACAGCTTTTGCATAAACTCCCGGGGTTTCGTTCATCCAGTCACCTTCATATTTTATCCTGAAAGCATAAAAATGACCTTCTAAATCCTCTTCAAATGAAGCCACCCACGTTCCATCATCAGCTTTTTTCATTTTCTTTTCAAACAATGGTGCGCCACCTATTCCATCCTTATAAATCAATACTTTGGCTTCATCGGCTGTGGGTGCCCAAATCCTAAAACTGGTTTTTTCAGGAGTATAGCTGGCTTCGAGGTCATCGCCTGAATAGACAGGATAATTGCCGAAATCAGTTTTATCAAACTTATTTTCAGTACATGAGAGCAACATGAAAATTGACATTATCAATGTGAGTAAAAACCCTTTTATATGTTTCATATCCGATGGTGTATTTTTTAATCATCTGCAAATTGTTTGCAAAAGTAGGCAATATACCGCTTAGAAATTAAGCCTCCCCAGAATGGGGTGTACGACAAATATCACATTGATATCCTCAAAGGATTTTATTTTTCATCAAATTGAACTAATTGAACTAATTTCACCTGCCTTTGGCAGGTGTTAATTCGATTCATCAGCGTAATTCGATGATAATTATTTTGAGCGGTGGAAATTTGTCATGCACCCCAGCATATTTTTCTTACCATGTTTATTTTCTATATATTTGAGCATTCAATTATTTATTCATCTAAATTCAACAATCATGAAAACATTAACAAAAAAGAACCTCGAACAGATTGAAAGTGATCAGAAAAAAGTTGAAATGCTTACTGATGCCGAAGTAAATGCTTTGGCGCAAAAGGTAAACATGGTTATTAACCTTCCTATCTTAAATGAGGAAAAAGAGTTTGTGGTTTTTGTAAAGATCATTAAGTGGATCGATCAAAAACTCTACGAAATTTTACCCAACGAATACTACGAATTGATAAACGATGCTACCGACGGCATTTCTAAAGATGAAGCAGTTGCCCTGGAAGAACGGCTTACCCCTATTATCAACAATGCTATTGATATCCCAATCATCAGCGAGCGACAGGAAGAAAAGTTGATCAGCCTGGTGCTGGGCATTATTATTAATGCTATGGTGAAAGGGTGTAAACTTGAGGAAGCGGAGCCTGATGCATAGGCATTAGTTTGTTAAAAGGTAATTGTTTAGTTGGTTAAGAGATTTGTTAAGACTAACATCTTTTTCCAATTGGAAGTCATTTGTTGTCATTGATGGTCATTAATAGTCATTTTTTTAA
>CAZBDF010000364.1:0-5225 GCA_964490385.1 uncultured Lentimicrobiaceae bacterium
TTGTTACAAGTTGCAGGTTTCAAGTTACAAGGGTTCATCCCCTGCAACTTGAAACTTGTAACCTGCAACTCCAAACTCCAAATGCCGAAAAACCAGAAATCTTTGATTTCATTGTTTTTCGAGTCCCGGATTCACGAATCCGAGGATTCGGAACATCCTCGAAAAGTTACGAAAATTAAAAATTTCTACTTTTCGGGACTCCACACTTTTCCTACTACATATTCCTCCTGTACTGTCCCCCTACTTCAAACAAAGCATTCGTAATCTGGCCTAATGATGCAAATTTTGATGCTTCCATCAGGCTTTCAAAAGTATTTCGATTGTGTACAACATCATCTTGAAGTTGCTGTAAAAGTTGTTCGGTTTCTTTCTGATATGTTTTATGCAATTGCTCAAGCATTGCAATTTGGTATTCTTTTTCTTCGGGTGTGGCCCTGATTACCTCTCCGGGTATTTGTGTTGGTGAGCCTTCGCTCGACAGGAAGGTATTAACACCAACAATGGGCAGTTCACCTGTATGTTTCAGGGTTTCGTAATACAACGATTCTTCCTGTATTTTGCCACGCTGGTACATGGTTTCCATAGCGCCAAGCACTCCACCGCGTTCAGTGATCCTGTCAAACTCCATCATCACTGCTTCCTCCACAAGGTCGGTCAATTCTTCGATGATGAATGAACCTTGTAAAGGATTTTGATTTTTGGCAAGGCCCAACTCATGGTTGATGATAAGTTGAATAGCTATGGCACGACGTACAGATTCTTCTGTTGGTGTAGTAATGGCCTCGTCATACGCATTTGTATGTAAGGAATTACAGTTGTCGTAAATAGCATAGAGCGCTTGCAGGGTAGTACGGATGTCGTTAAAGTCGATTTCCTGGGCATGTAATGAACGTCCTGAAGTCTGAATATGGTATTTCAGCTTTTGAGAACGGTCATTGGCACCATATTTAAGCTTCATGGCTTTCGACCAAATAAGTCGTGCCACCCGGCCCAATACCGAATATTCAGCATCGGTGCCATTGGAAAAGAAAAACGAGAGGTTAGGGGCGAAGCTGTTGATGTCCATACCGCGGCTCACATAGTATTCGACGTAAGTAAATCCGTTGGCCAGGGTAAATGCCAGTTGCGATATGGGATTGGCTCCTGCTTCAGCAATATGATATCCGGAAATTGATACCGAATAAAAGTTCCTTACATTGTTTTCGGAAAAATACTCCTGTACATCACCCATTACTTTCAACGAAAAGTCAGTGGAGAAAATGCAGGTATTTTGTGCCTGATCCTCTTTAAGGATATCTGCCTGCACTGTACCGCGTACACTGGAAATGGTGTCTGCTTTAATTTTTTTGTAAATTTCTTTGGGAAGTACTTTGTCGCCGGTTATGCCAAGTAACATCAGGCCAAGCCCATCATTGCCCTTTGGTAATTTTCCCTGGTAGCTTGGCCGCACTGTACCCCGTTTTTTATAGAAAGCAGTGATTTTCTTTTCAACCTCTTTTTCCAGTCCGTTTTGTTTGATGTAAATTTCGCATTGCTGGTCGATGGCAGCATTCATAAAATATCCTACAAGTGTGGGCGCCGGCCCGTTGATGGTCATCGAAACCGAAGTTTTTGGATCGGCCAGGTTGAAACCTGAATACAATTTTTTGGCGTCATCAAGGCATGCAATCGACACACCTGAGTTGCCTATTTTTCCATAAATATCAGGCCTTCTGTCAGGATCATTTCCATATAAGGTCACCGAATCGAATGCAGTTGAAAGTCTGCGGGCGGGCATATCATATGAAACATAATGGAAGCGTTTGTTGGTCCTTTCGGGGCCACCTTCACCGGCAAACATCCTCGTCGGGTCTTCGCCTTCGCGCTTAAATGGAAATACCCCTGCTGCAAATGGAAATTCCCCCGGAACATTTTCTCGGAGGTTCCATTTCAGGATATCGCCCCAGCCTGTATATTTTGGCAGCGAAATTCTTGGAATATCCAAATGGGAAAGTGATTTGGTGTGTGTTTCAACACAAATCTCTTTGCCCCGCACTTCATAGCAAAATACCGGGTCTTTGAATGACTTTTGTTTTTTGGGCCAGTTTTGTAGAATCTTGTTATTGCGAGGGTCAAGGTCCAACACCAGGTTATCGAATATTTTTTGCAGGCGGACAGCTATATCAGCTTCATTCTGCTCCCGTGCCATTTTTATCGATTCGTGCAGGCTGTATAATTTTTGGGCAATCTTTGCCTGATCTTCTGACCACTCATTGTAGGTTCTTACCGTGTCGGATATTTCTGAAAGATAGCGGACCCGTTTTGGTGGAATGATGTAAATTTTTTCTGATAAATCTGTACTCACTTTCATGGAAGAAATAAGGCCGGCTTGCGTCTTTTCTTCAATTTTTTCCATTAAAGCCCTGTAAAGTTCATTGGTTCCAGGATCGTTAAATTGCGAAGCAATGGATCCGTAAACAGGCATGTCAGCAGGATTTTTATCAAATAACTGATGATTGCGCTGGTATTGCTTTTTTACATCGCGCAAAGCATCCATGGCACCACGTTTATCAAATTTATTGAGTGCAATGATATCTGCAAAATCAAGCATATCAATCTTTTCAAGCTGAGTTGCAGCACCATATTCCGGGGTCATCACATACATCGAAACATCACTGTGATCGATGATCTCGGTATCAGATTGGCCAATGCCGGAAGTCTCAAGAATGATAAGGTCGAAGTTGGCGCACTTCAAAATATTTACCGCATCATTTACATATTTTGACATAGAAAGGTTGGCCTGACGGGTAGCCAGCGAACGCATATAAACCAAATCGCTACTAATGGAATTCATCCTGATCCGGTCACCAAGAAGAGCTCCGCCGGTTTTGCGTTTCGATGGGTCAACCGATACAATGGCAAGGGTTTTGCCAGGAAAATCGATGAGGAACCTTCTCACGATTTCATCCACGAGCGAAGATTTTCCTGAACCTCCTGTACCTGTAATCCCAAGTATTGGGGTTTTATCTGTACTTGCTTCAGCACTCACCGTTTCCATAAATTCCTTCACCTGTCCGGGGAAATTCTCAACTGCCGAAATCAAATGTGAAATATACAGGATGTCTTTCTTCCTGATCTTTTCGAAATCGTGTTCAACGTCTTTACCTGTCGGAAAATCTGCTTTTTCCATCAGGTCGTTGATCATTCCTTGCAAGCCCATCGTGCGTCCATCGTCAGGAGAGAAAATACGTGTGATGCCGTAATTGTGCAATTCATCAATTTCCTCGGGAAGGATAACTCCGCCACCACCGCCAAAAATTTTTATGTGTCCTGCACCTCTCTCTTTTAAAAGGTCGAACATGTATTTGAAAAACTCAATGTGACCACCCTGGTAGGATGTCAATGCAATGGCCTGTGCATCTTCTTCAATGGCGCAGTCAACAATGTCAAGTACCGATCGGTCGTGGCCAAGATGAATCACTTCGGCACCCGAACCCTGGATAATACGGCGCATAATGTTGATGGCTGCATCGTGTCCGTCAAAGAGTGAAGCAGCAGTAACTATCCTGACTTTATTTTTCGGTTTGTAAATTTTTGGTTCCTGCATATGTACAACTTATTAAGGTAAGAGATTTCATTTGCAAATATATGATATTCTGTTGGCAAGTTGCCATAGTTTAGACCAATTTGATTTGACTATGAGGAATAGATTTTTCCCTGCGGTCGAAAAGACAGGACTTTGCATGGGGGTGTTATTGGGAGAGGAACATCGGGCGCTCTGCGCCCGATGTTCCTCTCCCCCAATTAAATTGTAACCCTGTCTTTTCGATGGAGCGCAGCGACTGAGAAATCTATTTTTCATTTGCCTGCTTCGCCTCGCTGGAGCTAAGGTGAAGCGGGCCGCAAGTCAGTCAGTCAGCCTGTTACAGAAACTTATCACTAGATGGGTAGGGAAGAATCTACATTAATTTGAAAAATCGCCGATGTGTAAATTTGAAAATTAAAACCCGGCCTCGAGGCAAGGCGGGCAATACATGGAAATTATTTCATACCTTAAACATGTTGGTTATGGAGGACTTTTTGCAGCCCACTATTTTTAGATGGGAAGGACACACAAATGGGAAGAACTGACGCGGATCAGCACGGATATAACGGATAAAAAAATCCGTCCAACCAGTGTAAATCTGCGTCTAAATTAATTTTTTAACTTAAAAACATCATTAACATGTTATTAATAGTAGCTTTTTAAGAGCCTATCTGGGTTAAACAGATGTCAATGATAAAATATGGAAAGATAACCCTATCTGCCTGGTTTAAAATACTCACACCTTTTCCCAAGGCACTCTTTGTTCATCGTATGAAACGTACATGTAATTTCCCTCGTTGATGGGATTTTAAAATCCAGATTTTCCTTCATGAAATCTACCGCGTGGGTGATAGAGGTGTAGGTATCGCGTTTGCAGCAACGTGGCCCTCCTTTTTCAGCGATTTTGACAAGACATGTTCCTGTAATCAGGTTTGACAATTTCCATGTGTCTTGCGACAAAGGTGTTGTATCAGTGATTGTGCTGAAAAATATCCCGGTGCCGACTCCGGCCCCGCAATTCCCGTGCGAACCACAAAATCCGCCGGGAATTTTTGAAGCACGCTGGGAAACTACCCTCAGTTTTTTTAGTTTTAGTTCTGGTTCATCTTTTAAGTTATAGTAAGCTGCGATTAATACCGCCGGAACCAGGTAATGGTGTTCGGGGCCATGCATTTTTAGGCTTGGGTGGCGCATCAGGATGTTGGCCATTTCGATGGGATTGGTAAGCTTGGTTTCTTTACAGAAATTGTAGATCACCTCCATAGCTGAGGAACTGTGACATTCATTACAGATAAAATGACCCGATGCACATTTCACGGTCTCGGATTCTTGTTTGCCACAAAAGCTGCATATCAACGCTTCGGGTTCGGTGGTGTAAATCAGTTCATCACCGCAAATCATGCAGCCGGTTTTGTAGGTCATATTTATTGTAAAGTTAGATGTAACTGTTTAGTTGGTTAAGCGATTTATTAATAACTAAAATCTTTTTCCAATTGGAAGTCATTTATTGTCATTGATGGTCATTTATAGTCATTTTTTTTAAATAAATGACGTCCGCCGGCTGGCGGATAAATAACAATTAATGACAGCGAAGCTAAATGACATAATTAAACCTATTTACATAAATGATTTGCTTCAATTCTATAGCAGCTAAATAGAT
>CAZBDF010000365.1:0-5223 GCA_964490385.1 uncultured Lentimicrobiaceae bacterium
CAGGCACATGGTCGAAATAATCCTGCTTTGTTTTGTAAACAATCACCGGTGGGCCCGGCACTCCAATGGATCCTTTCATTTCATCACCTTTTGTTGATTGTGTTTGGTTTTTCCGCGAAGATGAACACGAAAATAAAACATAAGAAGTAGCGAACAGAATGGTCAAAAATAGGATGCCGGATTTTCTCATTTTATTGTAGTTAAAGGTTTGTGGTATCAAAATAACTAAAAGATTTGTTAAAATTGATTTTAAATTATCACCTTCAAACTATTGATTGATTGTAAATAAGGGAATATGCTGAAACTAAGTTGAATCTAAATTCAATAGATGTTTTATTTTTTCATTCATTCTTTTATACCTTCGCGCCTGAAAAATTAACAAAATCACAAATAAAAATTTAACACCATGAAGAAAACTATGCTCCTATTTGCTACAATAGTTTTTGCAGCATTTACCGTTTACGGACAGGTTTCCACCGCCAACCAAAAGGCTGAAATAAATGGCGAAAAGGCACCGGCAACCGAAGAAGTTAAAAATCCAAATGGTCCTGAAATTGCATTCGAAAAAACTGTTCACGATTATGGAACTTTACCTTACAATGGCGATGGAAAATGTAAGTTCGAATTTACCAATACCGGTAAAGAGCCACTGATCCTAACCAATGTCCGTTCGTCATGCGGCTGTACCGTACCAAAATGGCCACGTGAGCCTATCCTTCCGGGACAGAGCGATGTAATTTACGTTGAATATAAAACCAACCGTATTGGTAAAATCAACAAGACTGTTACTGTACAATCCAATGGAAATACTTCTACTGTTGTATTGAGAATTAAGGGGCAGGTGCTCAGACAAGAACAAACAGCTACTCCTGAAAAGGCTACACCCCTTGGTCAATCAGAAAAAAAATAAGGTTGTTTGAAATCATATTAAATAAGCACGCATACCTGATTATTACATAAAAAATTTTCAACTTTGTCCCGGCTAATATTTAGCCGGGATTTTTTTATTTCACCAAATACATTTTCACTATGCCAAATATTTCGAATAAGGGTAAGATGATGCCCGCATCCCCAATCAGAAAACTTGTTCCTTATGCAGAAGCTGCAAAAAAAAGAGGTGTAAAGGTTTATCATTTAAACATCGGGCAACCGGATATCAAAACACCGGAAGTTGCCTTGGATGCAGTGAGAAATTATAGTAACATCCTTGTAGCATATAGTCATTCGGCTGGAATTCCCTCTTACCGCGAAAAATTAGCCGGGTATTATAAAGTACATAATATTGATGTCTTACCTGACGAAATCATTGTTGGTGCCGGTGCTTCGGAAGCCCTGCTCTTTACCATGCAATCCATCATGGATCCGGGTGATGAGATCATCATCCCCGAACCATTTTATGCAAATTACAATGGCTTTGCTACCAATGCCGGGATTAATATAGTGCCCATCAATTCTACCATCGAATCGGGATTTGCCTTGCCACCGATTGCTGAATTCGAAAAGTCAATCACCGACAAAACAAAAGCCATCCTGGTTTGCAATCCAAATAACCCAACGGGATATTTATACAGCCAGGAAGAATTGGATGTACTCAAGGACCTGGCATTAAAATATGACCTGTTCCTCATCGCCGACGAAGTTTATCGCGAGTTTTGCTACGATGGTCACAAGCACTATTCAGTGATGCACATGAAGGGCATCGAAAATAATGTAGTGCTTATCGACTCGGTTTCCAAGCGTTATAGCATGTGTGGTGTAAGGATAGGAGTGATGATATCGAAGAACAAAGAGTTGATGGCAGCAGCCATGAAGTTTGCACAGGCACGTTTGAGTCCACCAAGTTTCGGACAAGTAGCAGCTGAGGCAGCCATTGCCACTCCCGACAGCTATTTCACGGAAGTTTTGGAAGAATACCACAAGCGCCGCGACACGGTGGTTTCGGGGATCAACAAAATAAAAGGTGCCTTTTGCCCGAACCCTTCAGGGGCATTTTATGTTGTGGCAAAATTGCCCATCGACGATTCCGATATATTCTGCCAATGGCTGCTCGAAGATTTTAATTACAACAACGAAACCGTGATGCTTGCACCTGCTACCGGGTTTTATTCTACCAAAGGACGCGGTATGGACGAGGTAAGGATAAGCTATGTGCTTAATGTTAATGATCTGAAGCATTCGATAAAGGCACTGGAAGAAGCATTGAAGGTATATCCGGGGAGGACGGTTTAGCGCGTTTAGCGTTTAGCGTTTGGTGTTCCTCGTCTTCCGAAGCCCTTGACAATTGAAACCTTGGTGCAAACTGTTGGCGATGTTGGATGTCGTTTTAAACTCAAAGTTTGAGCCTACCGCGAAAAGTGGGATTTTGCCACCAAAGCATAAAATCACTATCCCGTACGTGCGGAACACTAAAGTTAACTGCATGATATTTAGCAACTAATCAATCTATTAAAAAGCTTAATCAATTTGTTCATCCCCTACGGGGAATCCCAGATTTCACACACAATTTGGCTTGCTACAATACTTGATCGCCTACGGCGAACACGCTTTGCAGTGAGACGAGTTCCACGTAGTGGATTCAGTATTGTAGTTTAAATTGACACAACACCTCACTATTCCCCGTAGGGGATCGACTGATTAGTTGCGATTTTTATTTTTGTGAGCTTTTGTGTTTTCGTGTTTTTGTGGCAAGTTTTTAATGTTTGGCCTTTTCGGAGAGGGCTCAAATTTGATGCCAATGCCTTTTAACCAATGCCTTGTACCTTTTCAATTTCAGCACCAGAAATGAAAAATTGAAAAAATATTTCAAAAAGATTGTCTCTCTTATCAATTGTATTATTTTTGCAGCCGCTTTGCCCAGATGGCGGAACTGGTAGACGCGCTAGTTTCAGGGACTAGTTTCCTTTAGGAAGTGCAAGTTCGATTCTTGTTCTGGGTACAACGCAATAACACAGAGCCCTGAGAATATTAATTCTCAGGGCTTTTTTTCTGCACCTAACTGGTGTCCGTCCATAAAGTCGGGTGTTTGCTCTAGAAAGTTCAAATTCAAGGCGTGTGAAAAATTCAAACCGCAGAATACTAATGTATTTGAGGATTTGGATTTTGAGCAACAACGCAGAAGTTGGACTTTATAGACGAACACTAACTGGTGTTAAATTATTTTCAATCCAAAATCAACTTCCTATACACATATTGGCCTTCGCTGAGAATCCGTACAATGTAAATCCCGGGCTGTCTGCCGGCAAGGTTAATTTCATTGCCCTGTGCTGTTTTGCCAATCTCGCTTTTAATGGTTTGCCCATGCATATCAAATATTTCGATTAGCGCATTTTCAGCGACTCCCTGGATTGTGAACCTGCCGCTTGTTGGATTTGGATAGATGACAATATTCGAGGTCAAACCTCCTGACATTCCTGTTTCCGAAACCTTGAAATCAGTAATCACCGAAATTCCATTTTCTGTAAACGTAGCGCCTCCGCCGGTTTGTGATAAATCAAACTCCGGAATTAGATCGTATTCATCGCCTGTTCTTGCTTCATAGAGTTTGAAAACGAATGCTTCCCCTGTTTCGAAACCTTGTTGTTGTGCTGCATATGCATCATTGCCAAAGGCCACCAGGGCAGTTTGTTGCATAGAGGCATCAATGATGATTTGCCCTGCACACGTTTCATCCTGCGTAAAGACACCAATATAATCGCCCGGTTCAAAATCAAGCATGGCTTTTTCCTTAATTCCGATTACATGGTTACTGGCAGTTTTTGCTACCGGATTCCATGCAGGGTTGGCCTGGAAATTAAATTTCGGTTTTATGACAGCACTTTTAAGGCAGGCATCAAAAGTTATGGGTACAGAATCCGTTGTCCTCACGTAGTAAGCCTCACCCGGATTCAGTGTTCCCAGGTTGTTTATTCCCATCGCGGGCCAGTAAACCCCGTAGCCTGCTACTTCTTTCACAATTACAAGATCCGACTCCACAGGTGCAAACAAAGTTTCTGCATCCACCGGGCAGCTTGAAATTACAGGAATCAGGTTCCATCCATTTTCGAGATCAACAGTCTTGTTTTCTTCCAAAATACCGCTGATATCAAGACTGACGCCGGCATTGGTTTTGACTTTGTATGCAGAATGCGACTCCCAGTTGCCAATGGTATTGATATTATAAGCCGGATAGAAAACTTCATCTTCGGTAACAGCAATCACAAGCTCATCGAGGATATCGCCATAGAGGGTTTGGATGTCTGTATTATCAGGTACTATGTAGCTTGACAATCCCGACCAGCCTGCCGGCAGGTTTACCGTTTGCGTTTTCCAGTTTTCGGGGTTCACCCAAACAAGAATCATTTCGTCAGCGTATCCCAAAGTTTTGGCAAAAATGGTGTCGATATATGCACCCTGGACCAGTGGGATGCTGCTAAATTCAATTTCAACAGAACTTATTTCGTCATTAAAATAACCGGTGTCGGGTTCTGCGGTGAGCCATTCAGGCAATTCTAAAATATATTCACGTTCATTGGAGAAGTCGCACGATAATTCGGCATTAAAAGTGATTGTACTTCCTGGATTTACACCTGTAAATATGATGGTGTCCTGATCCCAGTGTAAGGGCCCCTGGTCAACATTGAAGTACCAACTGACTGTATCTTGCATAGGGTTGCCATACCTATCGGTAACATCAAAAATTTGTGCTTTCAGATCATGGTTTTCAATAAAGTAAGCGCTCCCGGGACTAAGAGGGAATTTAACCTTATAGGTGGTGACCTTGTTACTATATTGTAAGCCCCGGGCTACTGTATCTCCGGTTTCCAGGTCAATGATCAAACAATTGTTTAATGTAACACTTGATGCTTTGAGATTTTCGTTAAAGCAAACAGATATCGTATCACCAATTTGTAAGGTACCATCTATTGGCTCAGCAGTTCCCGATACCATCACGGGAGGGCTTCGGTCGATTTTTCCTGAACGGCTTAAAGAATAATTTCCATCAGAAACGGCACAATTCGCCACGGCCCGAAGTTTGTAAATCCCGTCCACTATAGAGCTTAGATCCCAATTAAGCGTGAGACTATCTGGCTGTAGATCAATTTTATCAATAGTTACTATTTCTTCCCAGAAATCATCACCTTCGGAATATTGCAGGGTGATGCTTTGCAAGTCTTCGTTATTAAGTTCATAATCTTTCAATGTTACTTCAAGTATATTATTGTTTACCTGGCTGGCAACCCAGTT
>CAZBDF010000366.1:0-4028 GCA_964490385.1 uncultured Lentimicrobiaceae bacterium
ATTCAGTATTGTAGTTTAAATTGACACAACACCTCACTATTCCCCGTAGGGGATCAACTGATTAGTTACATTTTCCTTAGGCAAGAATTCAGGTTCCTGAACAAATATTTTTTCAAAAAGCTTTGCTTTGGCCCCATCAAACTCGGCACCTGTATTGAGGGACGAAGTAATTACATATTGAGTAGTAGAATCTGAGGGATAGGCATGTAAATCAATTGGGGTGAAATTATTTCCTTCGATGCGCAGGGTATATGCTGCACCACCGGTTTTTACGGTTGCAGGATCGACAAAATTAGAACTTGTCAGCTTGAAAATCTTATTGATATAAGCAACGGCACTGGCAGAGTCAGCCATTTGTCCGTTAATCAGCCATTGTTCGTTGTTCCTTGTCAAGCTAAAGGTTTGATTGTCCGGATATTGAAAAACCATTCTGGAAATATCTTCTTTATTTACGTTTACCAGGTTCTTATCCCTGTATGAATTCACATCATTCTGGTACGACATTTTCAAAAAGCCATCAACTGCATACACTTCGTTTTCATCTTCAAGCCTGACAAAAGAAGTCATTTTCCCGCGTTGTTGCTGATAAGGATTTTGTTGTGCACCCTGGGGTGGTTGTGCATACGAAAATTTACCAACGTAAAGATCAGCCACCTCGGTATTGCCATCTTTCAATATAACACGTGTCCCCGTAGAATCAGAAACTTCAAACTGGTCCCATTTATCCTTGCTCGTTGCAGCAACACGTTCGGCCTTAATATCGTTAAGTTGCGATAAAATATTCTTAACAACCGAAATATCGGCCGGGTATTTATTGCCTTCTGACATAACTATCCAATCGGAACTACTACCGGTCCTCGAAAGGACAATCTCCACCTGGTCTTTTGGGATATTTATGACCACTGAAGTGATACTGGCAGTATCAACCTCAATGATTTCGCTCCTGAACGAACGCTCCTTGTCACCCATCATATCAATGATGAATATAACTGCCACCAGAATGACAAGGATTATTACCAATACTTTAATATTCAATTTATGAAACATAACCTGCCTCCATTCTTTTAATTCTTTTGTTTCTTCTAATCTGCATCCTGATAATACCATAGATAAGCACTAGCAAAAGCGGTAACAGGAAGTTCACCCATTTTAACAATGCACTTTTACCTTCATCAATTTCATCCAAAGGGCGCGAAGTAACCTCTTTGGTCCTCAAATCAATCAGGCCGGTATCATCCGAAAGCCAGTCGATTGAATTGACCAGCAAACTTACATTGTCGGCGCGCTGCTGCTGTGCATTCTGGCCTTCTCCATTAATGGCAAAATCACCATCGGTAATCAACACAATCTTCGAATCAAGTGCACCGACAATTGGCCCTTCCAAAACTGCTCCAATGGTGAGGTTGGACAATGGAAAATCTGAATCGCCCCATTGTTTTTGCAGGTTAAAATATGTGGGTGTCGAAAGGGTCCCCGACTTACCGGAACTTTGCAGGAAAGGAATGAATTGTAAAGTAGTGTCGCCGGTAAAATTGATTGAACTGGCAAATTGAAGGATAACTTGTTCCAATCCTTTGGTAATGGGAAATTCAGTAGGGAAGCTCTTAAGCATTGGCCAGTAATAGAAAGGAATTTGACGTGTAAAAGTCATCATTCCCGCTTGTTGCCTCACACCTACCGTTCCGGCACTCTGGTCAACCACAAAATTGTTTTCGACGGTAAGGCCTTTACGGGCAAGCCAGCTTGCAAGATTGGAATTTACTACTGTGCCCTGCATGGTTTGAAAATCTCCTGAAACATGGTTATAAGCCAAAAACAGGTTTCCACCATTCGACAAGTACTCATCTAACTTTCTTAGTTGTGTATCGCTGAAAGAATCGGCAGGTGCCACAATGGCCAGCGTTTTGAAGCTGGAAAGGTTGTTCACTGTATCAGTAAGGTTTACAGGTTGAACATTGTACAAAACCATAAGTTGCTGAAGGGCCTGTTGATAATTGCCCAAAGGCGGTTCGCCCTGACCCTGGATAAAACCAACCAGTGGTTTATCGATAACAGAGATTTTTTTAATGGCCGACGACAGTGCGTACTCCATGGCGGCTCCTGGCTGAATAACCGGGATGATATCAGTTTGTTCGCCGATTTGAATTTTTGCACCGAGGTAAACTTTCTGCTGTTTCACCTGATCCTTTTCACGTACGTTGAGTATCAAGGGTTGGATGCCAGACTGCATTGCTGCCTGCTCGGTTTGCTCGTCTTTGGCCGGATCGATAAATTCATAATTGACCATTCCTCCCGATACACTCGAATACTCGATTAGAAGGTCTTTAAAATCTTTTCTTGTTTTTTCGATTTCCGGTTGGCTACCCTTTGTAAAATACGCTGTAACCGTAACAGGCTCGTTCAGCGATTCCAGAATGTCTTCGGTGGCATTGCTTAAGGTATAGATCCTGTCTTCAGTAAAATCTAAACGAACAAAGAAGCGTTCGGAAGCTATATTGAGCAATACCAACGCAACCACGATTAATATCAACTGTGAGGCTATGGATTTTCTTTTTTTCATTGTCCAGTAATTTTTTGATTAATTCCTGTTTTTCTGTAAAACGGCTTCAGTACTAACCAGCCCGAGGAAGATCAGTGAGAAGAAAAAGATAATGTCCCTGCTATCAATCACTCCCCTTGAAATGGATTCGAAGTGTGTGCTGATGCTTAAATAGTAGAGGACTTCGCTGAGGATTCCACTGGTGGCACCTGCAATTAATGAGAATAAAAACTGAAACATTATGCCTATGGCCAGCGCAAGTAAAAAACCGATGATCTGGTTATTCGAAACGCTACTGGTAAAGATACCGATACTTATGTAAGCTGCACTCATAAAGATCAATCCGAGATACCCGGTAATTACCGCACCGTGGTCGATGTTACCAAGGCTAGCCACAGTAAAGTAATAAGGAAGTGTAAATGCCAATGCAATAACGATTAGCATCAGTGTGGCAAAAAATTTCCCAAACACTACCTGCCAGTCAGTAATCGGCCGGGTTAATAGTAGTTCGATGGTACCGGTTTTGTTTTCCTCAGCAAACAGGCGCATGGTTAATGCCGGTATGAAAAAAAACAGTGTCCAGTATGCTACACCAAAAAATGCCTGGAGGCTTGCCTGCTTAACGAAGAACACATCAGAGCCGTAAAGCCAGGTAAAAAATCCACTAAATCCCAGGAATGCAATCAGCATGATGTAGGCAGTCAGCGAATCGAAAAACGATTGCAACTCCCGCCTGCTTATTACCCAAATTTGTCTCATACAATGAAATTTTGAATGTTGAATTATAAATTTTTAATTTTTGTTTGGGAGGTTTTGACTATGGCTGTTAAGATGTTAATAATATCGTCAACATCCTTCAAATACTCCGTATAATCAAGGTTAACCAATTTACTGGCATCATATAATCTCAGCCAATAACGTGTTTCCCTGGCTTCTTTTGAGGCTATCGACATTTTTGCAGTAAAGTCTTTTTTCGAAAATCCTGCAAGTGCTTCTTCAATGTTTGCCCCGATACTTGTCCCGCTTCTTAGTAGTTGCTTCGATAAAATGTATTCCTTGTGTTTCGTTAACTGTTGGTAAAGGCCGATAATTTTTAATGCAAAATTGAAAGACTTTACCTGAATTATGTTCTCTTTTTCCATTGCAATCGTTTTTTATTAAATACAACATTCACAATACAACATTCACAATTTTTAACTCAGTGTAAGTTCCCGGAAAATATCTTCCAGCTTAGTTTCAATCGGATTCATTTCTGTGAGTACCCAATTGTTCGCTACACAAAGTTTAAATATATCTTTTCTGGAACTCTGATCAATTTTACTTTGAATCTCAAAAAGGAATGCCTCTTTATCAATGAAATCAACCAATTCAACAGAAGCGAGTTCCTGGATTTTCTCGAAGGCATCATCCAGTTCAGCCTCTTCAATTTTCACCCGGAGGATTTCTTTGCCCTGGGCATGTTTTCTTAGCTCTTCGGCAGAGCCATCAG
>CAZBDF010000366.1:4128-5210 GCA_964490385.1 uncultured Lentimicrobiaceae bacterium
ATGGAGTGTTGGAGTGTTGGAATGTTGGAAGGATGGAAAGTTGGAAAAATGGAAGAGTGGATAACATAAATGATAGTTCGAAGTTTCGCGATCAATTTATTATGAATTTCAATTTTCATCAAAGTCAATTATAGTTACGAGGAATATACAACTTCGAACGGATAGTAACAACGATGAAAGACGGATGAATGCCCACTTTGCCGACTGCGATGACTTGCACACCGACGAGTCAGGGAAAAATGGATGACCCTCCCCTCTAACTTCTACTACTGGCCAAAACTTCCCTTAAACCCCGAAAAATAATCCTGATAGCTTTCATCTTTGTAGGCTTCTTCAGCTATGAAATGGAGGACAGGTTCCAGCTTCTCGGGAGTGTTGTAGCCGGGCAATACGGTGATTAGTTTTACATCGCCATCAAGGAATGCAAAAGATGGATAGGACATTTTTCCATTGAGCAGTGCAATGGCCAACTGGTGCGAAGATCTTCTTGTACCAGGTTTTGGGTTAACAAACTCCTGGCCGTTAATAGTGATGGTATCGCTGGTTTCGGCATCAAATTTTATGGCATAAAAATTCTCGTTCATGTATTCGGCAATCACCGGATCAGTAAAAGTATTGGCATCCATTTTTTTGCACCAGCCACACCAATCGGTGTAAAGATCAACAAAATATTTTTTCTTTTTCTTCTTGTTCAGTTTTATTGCTTCTTCAAAACTGTACCATTTAATTTTACCCTCATCCTGAGCAATCGAAGGAACTGCAATCAACATAATCAGAAATACCAGAGCTGTATATTTTAGATGCTTTATCATTTTTCTAACTTTTTAATTTTTAGCTATAATTGTAATATTGATTTTAGATTTGAGGCCTCACCTTAGCAAACAACATGCCGTTTTACATTTCCCTTCTTTCAAGGTCGCGCTTCATGTCCTTATTTTTGATGGTATGGCGCTTATCATAAAAATGCTTGCCACGTGCCAGGGCGATATTCAGCTTTGCCAGGCCTTTCTCGTTCACGAAAAGTAAAGTTACAATGATAGTAAACCCTTTTTCCTTCGTTTTGTTTTGAAGTTTTTTCAACT
>CAZBDF010000367.1:0-5205 GCA_964490385.1 uncultured Lentimicrobiaceae bacterium
GCTCTCTGCCCTCAGCTCTCCGCTCTCTGCCCTCAGCTCTCCGCTCTCTGCCCTCAGCTCTCCGCTCTCCAATGTCAATAAGTTAGGCGTTTTATTTCCGATTGATGATTAACGAATGCTAATTTTTGATTTTTTGTTAGGTGATAGTCAGAAACCTCTTAAATCAAAAATCGTTAATCGACAATCATAAATTATCATCTTTATCTTAACTTATTGGTATTGCTTTGCCCTCTGCCCTCTGCCCTACGCCCTAAGCATTCTTACTCAAGTTTTTCAAAATCCAGTATCTTCAGCACATACTTTTCGCGGGTATCGAAACTACGGGTATAAAAGGGCCTGAGCGCAAATGATGTAGCCACCATCGATGCACTTATAATGAGGGTGGTTTGAGAAATGACCGGGCTATAATCGTTGATCAGCCCATTAACCCCTTCCAGGCCAACATATCCAACACCTCCAAAAAGCAGCACTTTTGACAGCACACGAACGAAGTTCCTTTGTCTGTAAACATGTGTAATCTCGCTCAAATAAATTTCATCTAAGCTGTTTAATACGAAACTCGAATCTTTGATTTGAGAAATTCTGCCGGAAAAAACATATTCACCGCGCAATACCTTGACTGTGATTTCATTGCCCACCTGATATTTAAAATTCTTAACAGTTCCTGTTTTTTGCAGGACCAGATATTGCTGGGCGACGGCATGAAACCCGGCAACCGTTAGAAAACAAATAATGTGTATTTTTATGAGAATGTTCAACACAACATGATTAATTAGCAAAAATAGCATTTTTAAAATATTTATAAAAATAACCTTGTCCTTACATTCAAAAAATATAGAATTTTGTAACTTGCGTGAAAATCTGAAAATTAACCTAAATGCATAAGTTATGTCTGCTAAAAAAATAGATAAAGAGATATTGGCAGAAGCCAGTAAATGGCTCACTGGCCAGTATGATGAAGAAACAAGAAGTGCTGTCCAGGAGATGATCGACAACAACCCGGATGAGTTGGTCGAGAGTTTTTACCGGAACCTCGAGTTCGGGACTGGAGGTTTGCGCGGGATCATGGGTGTTGGCACCAACCGGATGAACAAATACACCGTGGGCATGGCCACTCAGGGCCTGGCCGATTACATCAAAAAAGTCTATCCGAAAGATAAAGAACTCAAGGCTGCCATTGCTTATGATTGTAGAAACAACAGCGAATATTTTGCTCAAATAACTGCAGATGTATTTTCGGCCAATGGTTTTAAAGTTTACCTGTTTGATGCCCTCAGGCCTACACCTGAACTTTCGTTTGCCATCAGGCATTTCAAGTGCCATACCGGGGTAATGCTTACAGCGTCCCACAACCCCAAAGAGTACAACGGTTACAAAGCCTATTGGAACGATGGCTCACAAATGATTCCACCACACGACAAAAACGTAATTGACGTTGTGGCTAAGATTAAAATTGAAGACATCAAATTTGACGGCGTTGCCAAAAACATTGTGATGATTGGCAAGGAGGTGGACAACATTTATCTTGATGAGGTTGCGAAAATTTCGGTTTCGCCCGGATCTAACAGATTTTCATCCCAACTGAAAATTGTTTATACACCACTTCATGGAACGGGTGTACATTTAGTTCCTGAGATACTGAACCGTTTTGGCTTTGAAAATGTGTTTAAAGTTTATGCCCAGGACATTGTTGATGGCAATTTCCCAACTGTACATTCACCCAACCCTGAAGATCCGGCAGCACTAGAAATGGCAATTGACAAGGCCAAGAAGGTTGATGCTGACCTGGTGATGGCTACCGATCCCGATGCCGACAGGGTAGGAATTGCAGTGAAAGATCCTGACGATAATTATGTATTGCTCAATGGCAATCAAACTGCAGCTATTATTTTTTATTACCTGCTAACACTTTGGAGTAAAAAGAACAAGCTTACAGGAAATGAATATATAGTAAAGACTATAGTTACCAGTGAACTGGTTAAGGATATTGCCGACCATTACAAGGTTGAATGCTACGATTGTCTAACTGGCTTTAAATGGATTGCCGATGTGATAAGGAAAAATGAAGGAAAGAAGACCTTTATTGCCGGTGGCGAAGAGAGCTATGGCTATATGATCAGCGATTTTGTGCGCGATAAGGATGCAGTAGCTTCATGTGCAATTCTTGCCGAAGCGGCTGCATGGGCAGCCTATCGTGATGAAAGGTTGTTCGACATCCTGCTCGAAATCTATATACTTATTGGTTTCTACAAAGAACGCCTTGTTTCTGTTATCAAGAAAGGGAAATCCGGCGCAGAAGAAATCCAAAAGATGATGGATGATTTCAGGGCGAAACCGCCGAAGACCATCAACAAATCCAAGGTTGTTGAGATTAAAGATTTCCTTAGCAGCAAAGCACTTAATGCTACTACTGGTAAATCCTCGAAAATTGACTTACCTAAATCCAATGTGTTGCAATTTATAACGGCCGATGGTACCAAAATTAGCATGAGGCCTTCGGGAACAGAGCCTAAAATTAAATTTTACGTAAGCGTAAAAGAACAGCTCGCCTCGAAAGAAGAGTTCAAAGCTGTTGATCAAAAGTTGGAAAATAAAATGGATCTTGTGATAAAGGATTTGGGCTTATAGAGAAAGAGTGACTGGTGATCGGTGAATGGTGATTAGTAGCCCATACGGGCTCCTTTCAGTCGTCGGTAATGCCTAAAAACCAGAAATCGTTGATTTCATTGTTTTTCGAGCATCCTCGAAAAGTTACGAAAATCAAAGATTTTCTACTTTTCGGGATCGGTGATCAGTAATAGACAGGGTTCAAAATAATAAAGGTGGCATCGAAAACTATTGTTTCGATGCCACTCTTTTCTTTAATCATTCTCGCATTCTATCCCCGCAGTGGCGGGATTTCCCCGTACGAAAGGGACAGGCGCTTCGCTCAACATTCACGCATTTAATCATTGCCACATTGAGGCATTGCCTCATTGCCCTACGGAATATTCTCAATCAACAATGTGTCAGATGTTACGCCAATGCTCTGACCAAAGGCTTTTAAAGATACAACGTATGTTCCATTTTGGTCGTAAGCATGCACAGGGTTGCTTTGAGTTGTGCTCAAACCATCGCCAAAGTTCCACTCGTAAGTTTCCGCATTTGTACTCTCGTTTGTAAAATTTACTTCACCCGGGGTTGGCGCTAAAGTCCATGAGAACTTAGCCAGGGTTAAGTTGTCATCATCATCTTTGTTACAGCCTGCCCACAAAAACAGGAGTGATATAAATGCTACCAGAATTATTTTTCTCATAATAAAATATTTTAGTGTATTTTTATGGGTGCAAAAATAAGAAAACAAGAACATCTTTCATTGGTAGTAAAATTAAAAATCATGAAAAATTTTACAATTCACCTACTTGCCCTGTTCCTATTTTGTATTGCTTTTCCTAATGCTCTTTTTGGGCAAACTTCAAATTGTTATTTCAGTGTTATTTCGAAATCTGAAAATTCTATCCGGATTATGGCCAGATTTTCTGAGAAGCTTTCAGGAACAACAAAACCAAACTTTTTGATTGCCCTTCCTGGGAACGGTTTTGAAAGTGTCGATGTGAAGAAGATTGAAATCTATGGCTCTTATATTTCTTCGGGACTACTTACCAATCAGTTTATTTCTAATACATCTGTAATTCAAATTAGGGGCTATCATTTATTGAAGATTGAATTTGATCCATTCATTAAATTAAAAAAAAGTGTCCCTGTTTCGGGTATTGAAGTTGAAATAAATTTTGGTGACGAAATGCTTTCTGAAGATTACAAGCGATTGCGACACCCCCGATGGGACCAAGTGATTAAAAACCTTGTTATTAATCCTGAAGATATCGAAAAAAGTAAAACACCGCTTCAACAAAAGGATGAAGATGGTGTGGAATACATGATCATCGCCCCCGATATGTTTCTTTTAAGTTGCGGGGAAATTGCTGAGTTTAGGATAAAACAAGGGATTTCAACAGCAATAGTTCCCCTATCAGTAACGGGAGCAACTGTTGACGAAATTGAAACCTACATCAACAGTGCGTATAATTTCTGGGACATACCTCCTGTGTCGATACTTTTGGTGGGTGACATGGAATTGCTCCCCGGACCGGTGTGGGACGGATATTGTGTTTCCGACAACATTTATGCTGATGTGAACGAAGATGAATTGCCCGATATTTTCATCAGCCGGATTCCTGTAAAGACGATCACAGAATTAGAGACCATTCTTCAAAAGATCATTTCACATGAAACCAATCCACCGGTTAATCCGGAGTATTATCAGCACCCGCTGGCATGCGCCGATCATTCATCGGGTTTTGGGTATGGATGGATGGTGAGCGAGATTTTTAACGGTTGGTACGAGAAAGAATTTGGCAAAGAACCCGACCGTCAGTATGCTGGTCAAAATCCCGGGCCTGTCAACTGGCCACATCCTGATCTTTACCAAACATTTGGCCCTGCAGGATTGGATTACATTCCTGAATCACCCGAATATCTCGGGAATTTTATTGGAGGAAATGCAGATGGTATTAATGCTGCGCTAAACGGTGGGGCGATGACCTTTTTCAGCTACACACATGGCAACTCAGTGGGTTGGTCGCCACCTTCATATTATAACTACGATTTAGCCGGCCTTACTGAAGCGGAACCCACCTACCTGTTTTCGATAAATGACCTAAATGGTCAGTATCCCAATTCAAGCGATTGTTTTGCCGAAGCATTTCTAAAGCACCCACATGGTGGACTTGGGGCAATAGCACCATCGGAGGTTACCTATGCCAATGGAACTGAATGGTACAGTATAGGATTGATTGATGGCTTGTGGGATGATTTTTATCCTGGCAACAACCCAACCCATATTTACGATTTTATTTATCCATGCATGGCCAATACCAGCGCGAAGTATTTTCTCGAATTCTTACCGTACCCCATCAGCCCAAATATGAAATCAGTAGTGTACAATTTGTTCCATTATTTTGGTGAGCCTTATTCGGTGCTTCACGATCAGGTTCCACAGCCACTCAATGTAAGCCACGCCAACTTTATTTTACCAGGGCAGACTGAATTTTCAGTAATAGCTGACGAAGGTTCCACTGTTTCGCTGGTTTTGGATAATGAGATTTGTTCGGTGGAAATTTCAGATGGAACTTATCTTATGATGCCTGTTATTGGCCATCAATTAGG
>CAZBDF010000368.1:0-5201 GCA_964490385.1 uncultured Lentimicrobiaceae bacterium
ACCCAAGGGGGGTCAATATGACCGATTTGGGGGGTCAGCATCACTGAAATATCCAGTCTGCCGGCTGGCGGACATTGAAACGTCAAAATAACCCGAAACCTCATAATTGACATGACACTAGTGGGAAATTGATAACTCAAGGTAATACCACTTACGGATTGAAATGCGCTAAAAGAATTTAGAATATTTTTCGTCTGATTGATGAAAAAAATCTTTGCATAGCCGTAGTTATGGAAATATTTTATGAAGTTAAACAGGCGGAAAAGAAATGAATTATACAGCGTAATTTCAGTCGTAAATGGTATAAGTCTTACCTTAAGCCTTTCACCTTAGGAGGGCCGGCAATGAAATCTTTCAGATAAAATGGCTCAAAGTAGGCCACATCCACAAATTCTTGCTTGTGGAATTTCCCTGAAGCAATTGCAGCCATATATTCTGCCGAAGGAACAAAATCATTAATGAAATGGGCATTTGGATTTGGAGAGAGGATTTCTTTGCATTTCTCGGCGCCATCACCCGCAAAAAGAACTTCATTGGTTTGAAGCAGATCAGCAAATGAATTTTCATCAATTATTTCTGCCAGGATTTCTCTTTCCTGAATGTTCGATTGATTGAAAATTGCAGCGTAAACTTCCATCCTTCTCGCGTCAATCATCGGGCAAAACAAAGCTTTTTGGAGTTTCCTATCAGTTTTTTCTACCATTCCCCACGCCATAGCCTGCAGCGTACTTACTGCTATTAATGGTTTATCCAGGGAATAACACAATCCCTTGGCAGTAGAAACACCGATGCGCAAACCTGTGTAAGAGCCCGGGCCCATGCTTACGGCTATCGCATCAAGGTCTTGCGGCTTTAAATTATTCGAATCTAAAATTTCCTCAATAAAAACTGTCAATATCCTGGAGTGTGCATTTTTTTCATCCGAACTCTTGCTGGTGATGATTTTTTCATTTTCGCTCAGGGCAACCGAACAAATTTGAGTTGCTGTTTCTATATGGAGAATTTTTGTCATAGGAATTAAAAAAATTGTTATGTCCCGTTTTAATTCTTCTTTATTGTCAAATGTTTTATCAATAGAGATTTAACATATTCAGGCAGTTCAATTTCACCTTCATCAGCTTCTCTTTTAAGTGCTTCAAAAAAACTTACCTCTTCTCCTTGCCATGTTAACTCAAGCCTGCGAATTTTTTCAAGAGTAATGTGGTCATAGTTCTCAGGTTTTCCCCAATAGCATTTCAAGCAAATTTCAATGTCCTTAGAATCTGTCCAATTCTCACAGTGTTCACAAGACCATGATTTTGCTCTATTACATGAAGCACATAGTAGCATGTAATCATCAGAATTTTGTTGAAAATTTACATCATCTCCACTTATTTCGTACGGAACTCTGTGGTCAACTTGAAGATATCTATCCTCAAATTTTCCGTTGCATATATAGCAATGACCTTCATTTGCTTCATATAAGTATTTCTTAAACTCTTTTGAAAAAATTTGCCTTCCTCCTACGCGGTTGTTTTGAATTTTTGACAAGTCTCCAAATCTGTAGGCTGCAATGGACTTTCCATCCGATGATTTTAGCTTAAATGTTTCAAGTGGAATTCCAGCTTCTCTTACATCTCTCGCTGCTCTTGGAGGATGGTTATAGCCGTAGGTTTTTTCTAAATCTTCTGTCGTAATAAAACCATGTTTAAGTATATGTTCAATAACAATTTTTGCTCTCTTATTTGTTATGGATTTCGCAAGTTTAAGAAAATCTTTGGGATATTTCTTTTTCATAAAGTTTCAAATAATGTTGGCTGCAACGTCAGTGATTTTTGTTTCTCTTCGAAATCAATTGTTTGCGCAATATTTTCTGAAATATACAATGCTTCATAAGTTCGATGATTTCTATTGTGTAAAGTTGCTAATGATGACCTGCCTGCATCAATCTCAACTTTTCGGAGATTTAGCTTATCAGGAAGCTCTAATCCATAGGTTTTGTCACCTGTTCTTCCATCATAACTTAAAATAAATGGAATATCCCTTTGATTTAGTTTATACAATGAAATTATGAAGTCCTCTCTGTCTAAATTTTCTAAATATCTAAAACCACCGTTTTTAGCTGTTCCTTGATAAGGAGGATCCATGTAAACTAAATCATTTGGGGTTGCCATATTTAGAACTTTTTCATAGTCCATCGAATAAAAAAAGGCCTTCCCTTTTAATAAATTTGAAACACTTATTATATCGTATCGCATATTTGCAGGGGTTCTTCCTTTTCTTCTTTTATCCGGGCTTTGATTAAAGTTTCCTTCCGAATTATATCGAACGGCTGCTTTTACACATTTGGCAAGTAAAAACAATAAATATTTAGGTTCTTGTGTTTCATTAAACTTCTGTCTAATTTGATAATAATATTCTTCTTCGTTTCCAAGCTGTCCTGTCCAAATTTCATGATAGTCGCTCACAATTTCTTCAGGATTATTTACTATTTTATCCCAAAGTCCAATCAAAGGTTCGTTAATATCATTGATAACAAAGTGCTCTGCTTTGTAAAAAAATGCAGAAGCAATAGACATTGCAGCAGAACCAGCAAAAGGTTCAATAAATCTGTCTATCTTTTTGGGAAAGAATCGCATTATCTCATTTGCAATGTTTCTTTTGCTCCCTTGATACGGTATTGGATGCGGTATTTTCATAAAATCTCCTTTTACAAATTCACACTTTTTTGTCCTAAAATTCTACTGATGTATGGTAATTCCCTAAATGGGGCACCACATCTGACAATAGCACGGAGACACTCATTAACAACGGGCATCAAACATCTTATATCAAATATCAAACATCGGACTTCTGACTTCTGACTTCCATCTTCCGTCACCCGTCTTCTCCCCTCCCTAATCTTCATCAAACAATTTATCTTTATCTACCTTCTCCACTGTCTCACCATTCTTTAGTGATCTTGATACAGCGCGGTACGGCCCTACAATAATCTCCTGGCCATCTTCAAGCCCTTCAAGAATCTGAATATTTGTGTTGTCCTGTATGCCGGATTTAACGCTGACCATTTTAGCAGTTCCATTGTCATAAAGGAATACATATTCATTGATGTCGGTAACAACTTCTTTTGTGTCGCCGTCTTTCTCTGTATTTTGGTCCAGATTTTTCTTTTTACCAACTGATTTACCGGTGCTGTCGTTGCGGGTTGTCACCGCCTGGATGGGAACAGTGAGTATGTCTTTTTGGATTTCTGTCTGGATATCAACAGTGGTTGACATTCCCGGCCTGAAAGGTGAATAGGAGGGGTTATCTTCCGGGATCAGATCCTGATAGGATTCTTTTAGCAACCTGATTTTTACTTCAAAATTAGTAACCTGATCGGCACTAACCCCGGCAACATCAGCTGAAGTAGCAATTTCGGTAACAAGCCCTTTGAATTTACGGTTTAGATAGGCATCTACTTCAATCAGGGTGGTGTCGCCCAGGCTCACACGGACGATATCGTTTTCGTTGACCGATACAACAGCTTCCATCGAGTTGAGGTTTGCAACGCGCATCAATTCTGTCCCGGCCGAAAATTGTGAAGCACCGGCCACACGTTCACCTTGTTCTACATTGAGTTTCGAAATGGTTCCGTCATTTGGTGCATAGATGGCGGTTTTCGTCAGGTTTTCTTTTGCTTCTCTCAATGAAGCTTCGGCACTGGCAACCTGAAACTCGGCAGCTTTAACACTTTCCTGCGATGCCTCAACTTCGGCTTCGGCTACATCATATTGTGCTTTAGCAGCATCATAATCAGCATCCGAAATTACCTTCTGTTTCCATAAGGTTTCATTCCTTTCAAACGAAAGCTTTGCATTGGTAAACTGGGCTTTGGTTTGTGCAAGGCGGGCCCTCGAATTGGCCAGGCTGGCTTTTTGTGATTGTAAACTGGCTTCCATTCGCTCGTAATTCGAGAGATAGATTTCGGGGTCGATTTTGGCCAAATACTGGCCTTCTTTTACTTCATCGCCCTCCTTTACGGTAAGCTCAATTACCTCACCCGAGATATATGGGGTTATCTTTACTTCCTTTTCGGGGTTGATCCTGCCATTTGCCGAAACAGTTTCGATGATGGTTGTACTTTGAACAAATTCGGTGGTAACCTTTTGCTTCTTATCCGAGCCAATTACCCCTTTGCTTTTTAAAACAGCCAATACAATAATTACTACTGCAACAGCAGCTATGATAATGATCAGTTTTTTCTTTTTCATTTCGTACGGTTTCTATGGTTGAAATTCATAATGAAATATTTATTGAGTCCGTTCAAAAAAGCTGTCAGACAGTTATCTTTTAACTAACATACTGAAGTTAAAACAGTATGCTTTTGTCTATTAGCTTAAACTGTCTGACAGCTATCCAGCCAAAAGCTTGCTTAATAGGCTAAACTCTTTATTGAATCTTACAAAAGTAAAAAATAATACATCAAAATCAATTTGAAAATTTGATAATGTGTGATTTTAAAAATTAAAGTCGGAGCACTTGATGTTCCGACTTTAATGAATTTTTACTATGCATTTCCCGTTTTAGGAACCTCTAATTTTGCAAGGTTAATGGTAAACCCATGTAAAAGTCGAGTATCTTGGTTTTAAAAATATAGTCGAATTTGGCCCTGATTAATTCCGATTCAGCCGAAGTAAGTTGTGATTTAGCAATATTGTAATCTACCGAATTTGACATCCCAACATTAAATTTTTGCTCGGTATAGCGAAACGATTCTTCAAAAGAACTGAGCGAGCTTTGTGTAGCAACATAACTTTTGTAGGCTGCTTTCGCGTCGCTATAGGCCGTTTCAATTTCTTTACGCAAGGTATTTTTGGTGCGCTCAAGGTTGTATTCAGAATTCGCCGTATTGATTTTAGCTTTATTCACCATCGTTGTAACCTGGTAGCCATTAAAGATAGGGATGGAAAGGTTAAAGCCAACATATTCTCTCTGATAGTCTCTAAATTGATCACCCAAAGTCATATCTTCGGTAAGTATTTGACCAGTTTCGGGGTCAACGCCAGTTACTCTCGTTGCATTATTGGAATAGTTGGTACTCCATCCTCCGCCAAGACCTAAAACCGGACTCCTGCCGCCCTTTGCAATGGCAAGGCTTCTTTCGGAACTTTCAACGTCAAGTTCCGCACTTTTAACAATGGGCTGGGTTGTTAAGGCAGTTTCATAAATACTTGTGAGAG
>CAZBDF010000369.1:0-5186 GCA_964490385.1 uncultured Lentimicrobiaceae bacterium
GGGAAATCTTCCATCTGATCAATAGAAATCAAACTTCCATCGTGCTTCACCGCCAATTGATACAGCAGGTTATGATTGGCAACGGTGTTCACCATTTCAATATTCAAAGGCGAAACAGTAAACTCGCCATTCTCGCTGTAGAGCATATCCCCTACCCTCACTTTTGCTGCAAAGGAGTAGTTGTCAACGGGTAAAACGCCGGCATTGAGATTGTAAGCATTGGCAGTTTTTGAAAACACAAATGGAAAGGTGGTCCCTTCGCTATTGGTAACCGTCATTTCTACATCGGGATCATTGATCAACTCGTAGCTTTGGTTATATACTTCGGCATCAAATCCCACCGGCTGATTTTCGAGGAAGTTGGTATTTCCTTTCACCTGGAAGAAACTTTTATCTACCCTGACTGAAAGAAACTGGATCATTTTTGTAATAAGCCCGTTAAAGGCAATATGGTTTCCATTTTTCAGGTAGCTACCCAACTTCCAGCGCCAGATCCCTTCGCCCGCAATAACGCCGGTTTTATTGATCAGGGTCTGATTGAAAACAACCAGTGGGTAGTTTGTTTCGAGCGAACCAATTTGCTGATAAAATAGGGCATTGGCAGAATTCAAAACTTTGTAATCACCAAATGGCACCAGCAGCGGTGGAAAGACCTCGAAAGCTTTTTGGGCTTCGGCACCAACAGTAAAGAGGCTGAAATCTTCGTTGTAAACCGGCAGGGCCTCATTGGTATTGGCTTGATCGGCAATTATCTGTAATCCCGCATCGCGTTGATTAAACAGCGCCAGGTTCGATTGCGTACCCAAAATATACAGCAAAGGAATTTTATTTCTGGTGGCATCATCAATAACATTTGTTGCGCTCTGGTTACCTCCCGGCAATTGGTGTAAAATAATCAGGTTATACTCTTTGATCTGTCCCTGAAACTCGTTAATCAATGAATAATTCACCTCATAATTAAAATTGCTTTCGATGGCATCGCGCATTGCAGCGATATCCGGGTGGGGCGAAAGCGCCAGCATCAGGATTTTTTGTTTCGAATCAAGGACATCAATAAAAATATCCTCCTGGTTATTGGCCGTACTTATTTCATCTTCAAAGGCCGAAATATGGATACGGTAGCGTTGCAAACCTGCTGCTTTTGCCTCCAATTCAAGCCAGACCGTCTCACTGAATTTATCACCGGAAATATCCAGGTTTTTTGAAAAAACAACATTTCCCTTTAAACTCACCGTAAGTGTACCCTTCAATCCTTTACAAAGGTTTGCGCCCACAATAACTTCTACCGGGAATGAATTGCCCAGGTAGGCTATCCGGTTAAAATTCACCTTTCTGATAAAGATGTCTTTTCTCACACCGGTATCGCCTAAAGCAAGCGTATAAACAGGAAATTTAAAATCTTCGGAGGCATAAACCGGGTTAAGCCCTTTATTGTAAAGCCCGTCGCTGGCAAGCAAGAGCGCGCCCACATTGCGGTTCGAATACCTCGTAAGCAATTCATCGAAAAGTGCCGACATATCAGTTTGCTTTCCCGAGAATGAAAAATCAGCCCCTTCGCTTACTGTTTCATTGAAGGTGTAGCTGCGTACTTCGTAATCATTTTCCAATTCATCAAACAGCTTATTAAACTTTTCAGGATATTCGTTTTTGTAAAACCCCGAATCCTTACCAATTAATAATGATTGTGAACCATCCTGGGCAAGTATAATAATTGGCTTTTCGGATGAATTGAATACACTTTTGAGCAATGGGTTTAAAAGTAAAAAAGCGATAAGAAAAATAGCAAGCCCTCTAAACACAGGCAAAATTCGCCTTACAAGCACAGAGAAATCCTCTTTCCTGTTCCTGAAATATAAGATTGCCGCATACACAATCCCCAAAAGGATGCACAAGATAACCAGCCAGCCGGGGTATTCAGTTACAATATTCAATTTGATTTCTCCTGTTTTACTTTGATTAATTCTTCTGTGAATTCAAATGCAGTATGATCGGCATCACTAAACGCCATAATTGCAAGAGGAATAAGTAACAGGTCAGGAACTTGCAACTTGCAACCTGCAACCTAAAACCTGCAACTCAAAACTTTCATTTCCATTACATGTGCATGCCGCCGTCAACGCTGATCACTTGTCCGGTAACGTAAGATGACAATTCAGACCCAAGGAATACAGCAATATTGGCAACATCTTCAGGCTTACCTGACCGGCGCAATGGTATGGTTTTAGCCCATTCATCTTTCACTTCCTGAGCCAATTTACTTGTCATGGCAGTTTCGATAAAGCCAGGAGCTATTGCGTTGCAACGGATCCCCCGTGAACCAATTTCCTGGGCAATGGATTTTGTAAACCCGATTAGTCCGGCTTTAGACGCAGAATAATTGGACTGCCCTGCATTACCCGACAAACCGACCACCGAACTCATGTTAATGATAGATCCACTGCGTTGCTTCAACATACTGCGTTGAATGGCTTTGGTCATGTTAAAAATTGACTTAAGGTTAACCTTGATCACAAGGTCCCAATCGAGTTCGCTCATGCGCAAAAGCAATTGGTCGCGGGTGATGCCTGCATTGTTGACCAAAATATCGACCTTATCAAAATCAGCTAAAACCTGTTTAACCAATTCTTCGCTACCTTCAAACGAACTGGCATCGGAAGCATACGCTTTTGCTTTAACCCCAAAGGCTTTGAGTTCTTGAAGCAATGATTCTGCATCTTCATCCACATTCAGGTCAGTGAATGCCACATCGGCACCTTCGGCTGCGTAGGCCAAAACAATCGACCGGCCAATTCCCCTGGCAGCACCGGTAATTAATGCAGTTTTATTTTCGAGTAGTTTCATATTATTTATTTTTAAATTTTTGCCAAAGATATACAATTCAGTCTTGATTTCGCCCAATCCTTTCAACATCAAAAAAGCCCTGATCAGCTTTCATGACCAAGGCTTTAGGTTATTTTTTAGTAATTATTTAAGTTATTGATAGATTTGTTAAGATTAAAATCTTTTCCAATTAAAAGTCATTGATGGTCATTAAGTAGTCATTGATTGTCATTGATGGTCATTGATGGTCATTGATCGTCATTTGAGTTCGTTACATGCAAACGGTAAAACAAAGCCTAAACTTGCGACACGAAGTTAGCCCGTATGGATCCGTATGGATGACTATAAATGACTGCGAAGCAAATGACGCGCGAAGCGCAAATGACGTAATTGAATTTAATTAAACTATAGATTTATCTCATTCCAATACCAGCTAAATAAATACATTTTTTACCAGTGTTAATTCAAATTAAGTTCTGAGAACATTTTCCCATCTTTCAAAATATCAACAGCTTCATGTAATTCATCATCCAATTCATTTATCATAACAAAATACGCATTTACACCCCATAGATTCCTGGCCAGCAAAGCTTTTAGCTGAATTTTGATATTTTCATCCGGATAATAATACTCGTCGTCACCCTTACGCTCAACTTCCTCCTCAATAGCAAATTCCGTAAAATCGCCATACATATCATCATCAATTACAAACCCCTGCTTAAAGGCTTCCACATCCGGGTATTTCTTCAGAATCTTGTTTCGGTTTTTATCGAGGTAATTCATTGTAAATTGGTTAAACACACCTTTCCTAACTAAATCAATATAATAGTCCGAAAATCTCGTGGAGTCAATCGGAACAAAAACATCGGGCATCACCCCGCCACCACCATAAACTATGCGTCCGTTAGGCGTAAAATATTTAAGTGAGTCAGGAAATTGAATGCTATCTGAACTAATTAATTCACCATGATCAAGGCGATTTTTAAAATCATTGCGGTACTCATCCACACCCTCTCCATATGGTTTTTGAATACATCTTCCGGTTGGGGTATGGTAACGTGCCGTAGTTAACCTGATAACTGAACCATCAGGGAGCTTGTATGGCCTTTGCACCAAGCCTTTGCCAAACGACCTGCGTCCAACCACAAGCCCACGGTCCCAATCCTGCACAGCACCCGATACAATTTCGCTGGCCGAAGCAGAGCCTTCATTAATGAGGACAATTAACCGCCCCTCTTCAAATTCACCTTTCGTGGTAGCCGAAAAATCCTGCTTGGGGCTGCGCATACCTTCGGTGTAAACAATAAGTTTGTCGGCAGAAAGGAATTGATCGCTCAAGTCGATAGCGACATTGAGGTAACCTCCCGAATTGCCACGCAGGTCGAGAATAAGATCTCTCATGCCTTCAGCCTTTAATTCTGTTATGGATTCCTGAAATTCACTCATTGATGTTTTCGAAAAACGCGTCAGTTTAATATAACCAACTTTCGGATCGACCATGTAAGTGGCATCGATGCTTGTTAATGGAATTTTATCACGGACAATGGTAAAATCAAGAAGTCCTTCTCGTTTACCTCTTTTGATAGCAACCTCAACTTCGGTACCTTTTTTACCGCGCAGGCGATCCATCACATATTTATTGTTAATCTTTTCGCCGGTAGCATCCTCGCCATCAATTTTCACAATTTTATCTCCGGCTATGATCCCCAATTTATCCGACGGGCCACCAATTACTGGTGCCACAACCAGAATGGTATCTTTAAATAATTGAAAAGTTACACCAATGCCTTCAAAACTTCCAACAAGGGGCTCGTTAACCCTGTCAATCTCCTCTTTTGAAATATAAGCAGAATGCGGATCCAATTCCTTCAGCATCTCAATGATTGCAGTTTCAACTAGATCCGGGGCATCAGTACTGTCAACGTAAGCAAATTCGATGATTTGCAGTGCTGTGCCGAATTTTTGGATTGTTTCTTTGGGATCGTCCTGGGCCTGAAGGCTGAAAGCAAAGCCTATGAAACTAACCAACATTATGGTTGGAACGAGTTGTTTTATGTTCATTGGGAAAATATTGAGTTTCATTTGCTAATCATTTAGTGCGTCAGAAAAATTCTATGAAGTTTAACTTATGGTGAACGATGGTAGCTTCTAATTATTTCAAGCACATAACTACTTAGTCTTCGCAAGAAAACGCCAAATGCTGCGTTACTCTCGTCTTGAAAATAGTCATTTACAAAAGTAAACTCCTTATTTTCAAGACATCGAAAGCCTTGTCTTTAACACCTTCTTATCAAAGACAGAAAAAAAGTGAGTCTTCTTGCGGACACTACTTAACACTTTTTAGGTAAAATCATTGTGAAACCTGG
>CAZBDF010000370.1:0-86 GCA_964490385.1 uncultured Lentimicrobiaceae bacterium
CGAACCAGTGACCCCCTGCTTGTAAGGCAGGTGCTCTGAACCAACTGAGCTAATCTCCCAAAATTTCAATACTCGGATTTGAACCA
>CAZBDF010000370.1:186-5148 GCA_964490385.1 uncultured Lentimicrobiaceae bacterium
TAGCCCTCCCGCTATGAGCGGGATGCTCTGAACCAACTGAGCTAATCTCCCAAAATTTCAATACTCGGATTTGAACCAGTAGCCCTCCCGCTATGAGCGGGATGCTCTGAACCAACTGAGCTAATCTCCCAAAACCCGTATGAACGTTGATGATTCGCTATCATCGTACCCTCTCATATTCTGAAAAGGGAGTGCAAATATACTGCTATTATTTTTTCAAGCAAGAAAAAAATAATTTATTTTGAGAAAATAGATTGTTTATGGATTATTGATTTTTATATAAGCCACCTGGATAGTCCGTCGGCTGCGTTGTTCGAGCAGTATCTCACAATTGCACAAATGCTTTTTCAAAATTTCTTCATCGAAATGTCGGATGGTCAAAAGCTCAAGCCCATCATTGTAAAAAATCTCAAAATCATTACTCAATCTATCAACGAGTGCCTGAAGTTTATGCCCGGGATTATTTACACACACCGTGAAACTGATGGCTGAATTTTGCATCAGGTTAACCTTGATGTTCAGCAAGCTGAATTCGCCAAAAAGTTTTTGCATGTTCTCCTCGGTAATGAAAGAGAAATCTTTGGTAGAAAATGAAACAAGTAGCTGATCTTTTTTCAGGATGAGGAAAGGCAAGAGATGATCTGATTCGCGGCTTTCGTGGATTAAGGACCCTGTTTCACGGGGTTTGTAAAAGGATTTAATTCGTAATGGAATTTTCTTGTTTTGTAATGGCTTGATGGTTTTGGGGTGCAAAATCTTTGCGCCATAAAACGAAAGTTCGATGGTTTCGCGGTACGATAACTGATCAACTTTCACTGTATCCTTAAAATAAACCGGGTCGGCATTGAGCAGGCCATCCACGTCTTTCCACACCACCACTTCTTCGGCATCGAGGCAGTAGGCCAGGATGGACGCGGTGAAGTCGGAACCTTCGCGGCCGAGGGTTGTTGGACGACCGTCCCGTGTTGCACCAATAAATCCCTGGGTGATAAGTAGTGGCGGCGTTCCTGAAACAAGCACTTCTGAAATATATATCAGGTTAATTTTTTTACTTGTAATTTCCCAATTAATTGCAGCATCCCTGAAATTATCATCGGTTACAATAAACTGCTTCGCATCAATTAGCTGGTTGTACAAATTTTGCGACATTAAATAATAGCTGTTAATGATGGTTGAACAAAGTTCACCGAAAGGTACGATACTGTCGTAATAAGCATCAAAATTTGAAGATGGTTTTGCGATAGCTGCATATAACTCCGCGAAAGCTTCATGCAGTTCTTCAAAAACTTCCGATTGGGGATTATCAAATAACTCCCCCGCGACCTCGAAATGAAAATCTTCAACAGCTTCAATCTTTTCCCCCAAAAGGGTACTATTATTAAACCCGGCCTCAGCTATTTCCTCAAAGGCATTGGTCATTTTGCCCATGGCCGAAAAGACAACGATCAAGGATTCCGTACGATAATCCTTCAGGATATTGGCCACATTTTTAATTGCTGCTGCGCTATTTACCGAAGTGCCGCCGAATTTAAATATTTTCATAAATCGATAGATTGTGAATTGCAAAGGTAAGAAGGAAAAAGGAATCCCGCACATGCGGGATCCAATGTTGAATATCGAATATCGAAGTGAAGAAAGAAAAATGAATGTCGAACTTCAAGATTCAATATTCGATGTTCAATATTCAAGATTCAAAAAAAGAATATGCAATATCCTAGCACCAAAAATAATACTTTGCTTCCATTCTCACAAACCATTTCTAACAATCCCACCACTTTAAAATATCTCCTCTTTTCATACGTTTGCAAGTAGATTTTAAAGTCGAAATAATTGATAAACCATAAGCATGAGCATTAAGCACTTGACAAGCATAGCTTTTATCAACCTTCTTTTTGTTATTCCCCAATTGATGTTTGCCCAGCAAACCATGATTTACGATGATCCCGAAGCATCCTTTAAAACTGCCCTCGACTTGATTGAGAAAAAACAGTTTGGTGCTGCACAGGAAAAGTTTCATGAGCTGATGCCTGGCCTTCCTGCGGGAGAATCGGTGATGCGGTTAGAAGCTCAATACTTCGATGCACTTTGCGATTACAAACTCGATCATCCGCAGGCAAAGGAAAAATTTACTGAATTCATCGAGAATTACCCGGACCACACAAGGACCAACCTGGCATACCTCAACCTGGGACTTATCAATTACAACATGCGAAAGTACCGTGCAGCCATCGAAGCATTTGAAGAAGTTGACCCATACTTGCTTGGCCCCGACCAGGTGAACGAGTATCTTTATAAATTGGGTTATAGTTATCTTAAAAATGAAGATTACGACAAGGCAAAACAGGTTTTTATCCCCATTTTAAATACTCCTTCCGATTATCAAAATGCAGCCAATTATTATTTTGGCTACCTGGCTTATAAGGAGGAAGATTACCAGACTGCCCTTAAACATTTCGAAGATGTTGAAAATGATAAAGCTTTTGGCGATGAAATTCCGATATACCTGCTTCAGATCAATTACATCGATAAAGATTATGATGAGATCATCCGCATTGGCCCCGACCTGGTAAAGAATAAAATTAAGGACAAAAAGAAAAAAAGCGAAGCTGCCATAATTGTCGCTGAAGCCTTTTATGAAAAGAATCAGTTTGCACTCGCCCTGCCCTATTTTGAACAATACGAAAGGACCAGCAGAAAATCGATTACCCGTGAGCAGAAATATAAACTCGCGTATGCCTATTACCAAACCGATGACTTCGATGATGCCATAAAGTATTTTGAAAAAGTGGTTGGCAACGAGGACAAGCTTACACAAAATGCATATTATCACCTTGCCGATTGTTATCTGGAGACCGGGCAAAAACAGTTTGCACAAAATGCATTTTACTCGGCTTACCAAATGGAGTTTGATGAAGAAATACAGGAAGACGCACTTTTTAATTATGCCAAACTCACCTTCGAACTGGCTTACGACCCATTCAATCAATCGATGACTGCCCTGAAGCAATACATTGCTGACTATCCGGGTTCAGATCGTTTGGATGAAGCCTATGCCTACCTGATCAATTTATTTTATTCAACAAAAGATTACGAGGCCTCCATCGATGCCATCGAAAACATCAGGGTAAAAACCAATGACTTGCGCACTGCCTACCAAAAAATTACCTTTATGCGTGGCGTACAGCTTTTTAATGCCAACCGCTACGAGGAGGCAATGGAGAATTTTAGGAAATCGCTGGGGAACAATTACAATTCGAAACTGACTGCAGAAGCAAAATTCTGGATGGGCGAAACGCATTACCGCCTTGGTGATTACCACAAAGCAATCGACTATTACGATAATTTTATGGTTACACCCGGAGCTTACAATCTGCCAATGTACCCAATGACAAAATATAACCTGGGCTACACTTATTTCATGCTCAAATATTACGACAATGCCGTAATCGAATTCCAGCAATTCATAGGCCGCAATATCTCCGGTGGAAAGGAATTCCAGACCGATGCAATACTCAGAATGGGCGATTGCTATTTCATTACCAAAAATTATGAGGATGCTATCGACTATTACGAAAAGGCTATTGTACGAGGATCACCAGATAGCGATTATGCCACTTACCAAATGGCTCTTTCAGAAGGTGCGTTGGGCAACAACGATAAAAAGATTATTGCGCTCAGGAAAATCGTCAATTCCTACCCTTCATCTTCCTATCTTGATGATGCCTACTTCGAAACCGCTACCACTTACATGCTGATGAATGATAACCGCAATGCATTGAGCTGGTTTGATAATCTGCTTTCGAAATTCCCAAACAGTAGTTATGTGTTGGAGTCGATGCAAAAGAAAGGCCTGGTTTACTACAACGAGAATGATTACTCCGAGGCCCTGGCTTCACTAAAGAAAGTTGTGGAAATATATCCCGGCACTGATGAATCAAAAGAGTCGTTGATGACCATCCGAAACATCTATATGGATCAAAACCAGGTGGACGATTACTATGCCTACGCTGAGAATATCCCCTTTGCAAATGTAACTGCCAACGAGCAAGATTCGATAACCTACCTGGCAGCCGAAAATTTATATATGAACAATCAATGCGGTCCGGCCACGGAAGCCTTTGGAAGTTACATCAATAAATTCCCCACCGGGGCTTTCATGCTCAATGCAAACTTTTATAAAGCAGAATGTGAGCTAAGGCTTGGGAATACAGAACAAGCTCTTGAGGGTTACAATTTTGTGTTGGCAAATCCGCGTTCGAAATTCACCGAAAATACATTGATACGTGCCGGAGAAATAAACTTCGACAATACAAACTATACAACAGCTTTAGAAAATTTCAATCTCTTGGAGTTGAATGCTGATTACCGTGAAAACCTGACTATTGCCTACGAGGGCCAAATGGAATGTAACTATCGCCTCGACAACTTCAGCCAGGCTATGCAGGCTTCCAGGAAATTGCTTGGCCGCGAAAAGCTTACCAACGACCAGGTATTAGCCGCACATTTCATCCTTGCAAAGTCGGCTCTTGCCATTGACAGCGTCAGCCTGGCACGTAAGGAATTTGAAAAAACGATTGAACTTTCTGACGGTGAAAGAGGTGCTGAAGCTAAATATATGCTGGCTACAATTCAGTTTACACTGAAAAACTATGTAAGGGCTGAAGATATGATTTTTGAACTGGCCAATGAATTTCCGGCATCTGAATATTGGAAAGCAAAAGGATTTATTATGCTGGCTGACATTTATGCCATCAATGGAAATATTTTCCAGGCAAAGCAAACCCTGCAAAGTATTCTCGACCACTATCCCGGCCAAGACTTGAAAGATGTTGCCGGGCAAAAACTAACAACAATCATCAGGCAGGAACAACTGGAAGAGGAACAAGAAGGAGATTCGATTCCGGAAGGGGAAGGACAAAAAAATGGTGAGCGGTAATCGGTGATCGGTAGTCAGTGATTGGT
>CAZBDF010000371.1:0-5146 GCA_964490385.1 uncultured Lentimicrobiaceae bacterium
GGCTGTGATCAAAATAGAAATTCCCAGGAAGGCAAGAAGTAGATAAAGCCGCATAGACTGTGGTTTTGATTTAGAGCAAAGATAGGATTAATTCCAAAATAGAAGGGGATGTACGACATATCTCGACGATGAGCCCTAAGTCCCCTGAGGGATTTCCCAAAACTTTAATTATCAAATTTGAACATCAGCAAATTTTCAAATTATTTTAGCTTTTATGGCTAGGAATTTCTACGCTGGAATTTTAAGGGTTTTGAAAAGTCGAAATTTACCTGCCCAACTTCTTCAGCATAATAGTATGATTGCGCACAGCATAGGCAAAAGTAGGCTGCACATGATATGGCAAGTTGTATTTGTTGGCCAGGTTTTTTACGAGCTTCGAAATATTACGGTAATGCACATGGCTGATGTTAGGAAACAAATGATGCTCAATCTGGAAATTCAGTCCGCCGGTGTACCATGACAGCAGCCTGCCTTTCGGTGAAAAATCTGCAGTTGTATATAATTGATGGATGGCCCAGCTATTTTCCATATTTCCGGCTTCATCAGGTTGAGGATAAACTGAGCTTGGAACTACATGTGCAGATTGGAAAACTACACCGAGGATTAACCCGGCAATAAAGTGCATCAGAATAAAACCAAGTACGGTTAAATACCAGGGAACGGGAACTAGTATGAGAGGTAACACGAAAAAAACTGTCCAATAAATTACTTTCGAGATAATCAAATCAAAAATAAGTTGGTTGTAACTTTTATTGGAGGCAAGCGGTGCCTTTTCTTTTTTGTAGCGGAAAAGCTGCTTGAAATCTTTCATTGTAATCCACGAAAGGGTCATTAAACCATAAACGCCCCAGGCATACCAATGTTGAAATTTGTGGATTTTGTTGAGCGGTTTATAGGGAGATAATCTAAGAATTCCGGCTGGAGGGTTAATGTCTTCGTCGTGGCCATCAACATTTGTAAACCCATGGTGCATGGTATTGTGCTGGTATTTCCAGTTTGTGGGGAATCCTCCCAAAAGGTACATCGATTGGCTTACAAATTTATTAATAGAAGCCTTTTGTGAATAACTTCCATGATTGGCATCGTGCATAACACCCATCCCGAGGCCAGCCATTGCTATCCCCATAATTGCCCAACAAAGAAGGATGACTGGAGATGAAACGATCAAGCCGGATAACATCAATGCAAATGGTGCAAAATATAGCAGTAGCATCAATATTGTTTTTATTACGAGTGATGGATTTCCATACTTGGAAATGCCTTTCTCATCGAAGTACTTTTTTACTTCCTGCCTTAATTCGTTGATGAATTCCGGCTTTTTTTGATTGGGGAATTTTATTTTAATCGGGGTCATTTTGCGTCGATAGTTGGTAGATGAAGGTTTCTAGAAGGGGTATTTATTGGTGAGCGTGAATTAATGTTTAAAATCTTATACAACATAACGAAGGTTTTTGTTTCTTATTCCATTGATTTTGAAAACTTACTTTACGATCGAAAACGCAGTGTTATTATTTCATCTGATGAATATTATTTTATCTTACTTAAAAAAAAGCCTGGGTTGCAGGTTACAAGTTGTAACCTGCAACCTGCAACTTGAAACAAAAAAGAACCATTTGTAAGCAGTAATAACATCGATAATATATTAGCAACAGTGGCTTCCTAAGCGCCTGTTAAGTCCTAATTCTTGATTATTTTTTTAGTTATCGAACCAAATGGAAGTGTTACTCTCAATACAAGCAAGCTTCCACTAAAATGAGATATGTCGATAATATATTCATTGTTGGTATTTTTATTGAAGAGAATTTCTTTTAAAAGTCTCCCGTAAATATCATAAATCTGTACTTCTTCAATGTGGTGTTGCGATGTGATATTGATGAAATCATTTGCAGGATTTGGCACAATGGAGATAAGTTGATTTTGTGGGTCATTGATGCCATAGTCACTTTGAACATATACTGAAATGGAATCTGCAAAGAAACAAGGGCCGTCAGTTATCTCCAGCTTTATCCAGTGTGACCCGACTCCTAATTCTTTAGCTAAAACCCGGATGGCGTTTGTTGTATCTCCGGTTGACCACTGATAGTGTTCATAGGTTTCAGGAACTGCAATAGCAAGGGTGTCATAAATCCTGACAAGTGTGTCATTCGGAAGGACCACTTCAATTTGTGGATGGACGGAAATTGATATGGAATCTGAAAAACTACAAGGGCCGTCCATGATTTCTAAACCAATCCAACTCTGCCCGGTTCCCAATTCGCCTGCATCAATAGAAATGGAATTTGTTGTTTCGCCAGTTGACCAATAATAAGCCTCATAATTATCAGGAACAGAAAAGTTCAATAAATCATCACTACAAACTAAGGTGTCATTTGGAAGATAAACATCAATTTCGGGATGTACCGTAACACTAATGGAATCGGTAAAGAAACATGGGCCTTCATTAATTTCGAGGCTTATCCAATGCTGGCCAGGACCAAAATTCCCTGCCAAAATATTAATTGAATTGGTGGTATCGCCGGTTGACCAAAGGTAGGATTGGTATGAAGCGTCAACTGTAAAGCTTATAGAATCATCAATGCAAACCAGCGTGTCGTTTGGAAGTGTGATATCAATACCAAGGTTCACATCAATGTAAATGGAATCTCTCATCCAGCATCCATCTTCAGTTGAGCATTGCAAGACATATCCTCCCGTTTCAGTAATATTTAACCAATTTTGGTTTGTAACACTGTCATTCCAAATATAGGTAAAATATCCGGCTGGTGCATAAAGCGTATAGGCTTCGCATACAGTGCTATCGTTCCCAAGGTTTAACTCCGTCGGTTCAACTACTTGAAGCTTTGCAACAAAGGCATCCATGTTTGCATTCAAATATGATTTTAGGGTATCAGCGCCAAAAATTGCCTGGCCATTGAACGACCCGCCTGTTACTATATTTCCACAATTGTCAACCAAAGAATTAAAAACGCTAAACTGAAACTGTGACCCAACTGAAGTAAGGTTCAAAAGTTCTCCATTATCACCAAATTCACCATAAACACCTCTTTTTTTAAGGCCCAACGGGATTATGTTGTGTCCAATGATAAGGTTTTTATTTGCAGTAGTAAAGAATAAGACACGCTCATCATGCAATAAAATTCGAAAAGTATAAACCGACTGGTTCTCTTTCTCAGGAATGATGTGATACCACAAAGCCTCATCGAGCGAGGGGTTGAATTTGGCAACATATTTCCAATATTCATCTTCGGGAGGAACGATGGTATCGTTTGCAATTATCAGGGTATCTGAAATGCCGGTTGAAAGGTATTTGTTTCCGTCAGCGTCAACCTGAAAGTGATAAAACCTAAGATGTGGATTCAGATATTTGCATTCGACCAACTGGCCCTCCTGATCAAAAGCAATGATGAAATTTGCCCACATATGATTTGGTCCCCACGGGAAATAAAGTACGGTGTCGTTATCGATAACAAGGCTATCGCCAGAATACCCGGTAAAATAAATCAGGTCATTTTCTCCTTGGGTTAATTGCATTTGATGCGTATATCCTCGTATTTCTTTTCTCCATTGTATTTCTCCATCAAGGTTTATTTTCAATACCGAGCTAAATGGGGTTGGGTAGGAGGCAGTGTCCTGGTTCAAATAGATTACGGTTGTTGGATATTGTGGACTACAAATGTGGTGGGTTGATAAAATTATTTCGTCGGAACTATTCACAATCATTCCAGTCATATCATCCTGCCAGGTGCCACTAATAAGTTTGCCCCATTTAATGTCATAGTCAGCGTCGAGTTTAACAATGAATACTTCCGGGTGAAATGAACTGTTGCCTGGTGCGAATGTAAAGGATGTATCCTGAATATTAAATCCTTGTGCAAAACTGCCACCAACGTATATGTTTAAATTTTGGTCGGCTACTAATCTGGGATTGAAAATATTTTGGGATGGCCCGACCCATAAGTCTAATGGTGGGCAAAAGTTTCCTGCCGAATCGTGTTTTATAAGTGCTGAATTATAGGTTGATGGCCCGTGAAAAAAGGCAGTGTCTTCAAAGTAAATCTCGCTCTCATAACCTGTTAACGAGTAAGTACTATTGTGAAAATCACAATGCATTGGGTATATTGTGATGTCACTTTGATGTGTTGTGGCAGTTTTATCCGCCCATTTCCATTGCCAGTTTTGCGAACAGGCATGATGAGGGTTGAAACTGCCGAGGAGTATGAAAACTAAAATGATTACATTTTTTTTCATGGTTTTTATGTTTGGCAAGATTGAACCCAAAGGTAGGATTTATTTGAATCAATGATCTTTTTTTGCTAAAAAATAACATTTGTTTTTGGATGTCCAAAATCACCAAGAGGTTATAGAGATAGTTCATTATTTTTCAACCGAGATGTGAAATTGGGTTTCAGCTTATTGAGAATTGGCGAAGTACTGTGTACTTTACAAGTGAAATTTAGAATAAGCCTTGTATTTCTAAAGGCTAAGTTTAGAAAAAGCCTTGTATTTCTAAAGGCTGATAAATTATGGAGCGATTATTTTTAACTAATCCATCAAGACCTTCAAGATATGTTTGGCAAGATTCTCATTGATTTCTTTATGCCTTGGGATGGGTTGGGATTTTTTTGTCTTAGGATTATGATACCAATCATGCTTGCCTCCATGCCGGATGAAAACACAGCCTGAAATTTTAATTTTTTTTATGAGATCCCTTCGTTTCATGCAATCTCAAGTTCTCCGGCTTTTCTTACAACGGGAATGGCACCGCTTTCAAGATCAGCATAAATGTCTTTTAGGTTTCCTTTTAATTCATCAAGAGTTTCTCCCTGGGTCATATAATCAGGATATTCATCAAGATATCCCAGCCATTGGCTGCCATCTTTCCAGTAAATAAATTTTTGCTTCATGTCAGATAAGAATTTTATCAAAAGTATGTAAAAGTGTTGTGTTGACCAAAAACTTTGTAAAACTCAAAGTTCCGGGTTCAAAGTTTGAAGAGTAATTTATGAGAAGTTCTATCTCTGAATTGTGAACTGAAAAATGAGAACTGCAGACTGTGGACTGTGGACTGCCGACTGAGAACTTCCGCCTAATCCTCCCCAAATAAATCAACCTTTCCATCTAGCTGAACTGCAATAACAGTCACCTG